>QMMB01000150.1 GCA_003647035.1 Deltaproteobacteria bacterium
ACACGAGCTCCTTCCATTTCTAGTCGCAGCGTCGCTCCTCGGCGGTTGTCAGGACCCGCCGTCCCATGATGACCACGGTCACGAAGCCGATCACGACGACCACGGTGCTCCTGACGGTCATGACGACCATGACGATCACGCAAAGGACAAAGCCGCGCGGACGGTCCGGATATCGAAGGCCGGCCTCGAACGCAGCGGTATTCGAACCGAGCCGGTCCGCAGCGAACAGCTCATCGGGGGCGTAGACGCTCCGGCGGAGGTGCAGCTCAACCCGAACCGCACTGCGCACGTGGCGACCATGGTCGCAGGAAAGCTGGACGAGGTTCGAGTTTCTCTGGGCGATGCGGTGGAGGCGAATCAAGTACTCGCCACGATGCGAAGCGTGGCTCTCGGCGAGGCGCGGTCCGCTGTGGCCAACGCTCGCGCCGATGTGGAGGTCGCGCGGGCGAACTTCGTGAGGCAGGAGGAGCTCAAACGCGAAGGGATTGGTTCGCAGCGTGCCTTTCTCGAAGCCCAGGGCGTGCTGCGGGGCGCAGAGTCGGATCTGGCTGCCGCAAACGAGCGCTTGCACGTGTACGGAGGCCGAAAAGGCTCGGGAAGCATGACCACCATTCGGAGCCCCCTGAGCGGCTTCATCATCGAACGGCACGGAACCCCGGGCGAGGTCGTCTCGGAAGGCAGCTCGCTTTTCACCGTTTCGGATCTGTCTCGAGTGTGGGTCGTCGGCCGCGTCTACGAACAGGACGTGGCGGCGGCTCGGATCGGCGCACTGGTGGTGGTTTCCCTGCAGGCCTATCCCGCCAAGATGTGGAAGGGCGAAGTGAGCTACGTGAGCCACACGCTCGATCCACATACGCGCACGTTGGATGTCCGGGTCGAGCTCGACAACCCGGACGGAACGCTCCGGCCGGGTCTGTTCGGCCGGATCTCGTTGAGCCGAGACCACGACAGCGCGGAAGAGGTGCCGGTCATTCCGCAGAGCGCGGTGCAGCGAATCGATGGTCGAACGATGGTGTTCGTCGCCACCGACGAAGTCGGCGTATTCGTGCCAACGTTCGTGACACTAGGAGCTCGCGCGCGGGGCAAGGTGGAAGTGCGCGACGGCGTGGTCGAGGGCGACCAAGTGGTGGTGTCCGGCGCGTTCACCCTGAAATCGGAGCTCCTGAGCGGCCAGATCTCCGAAGGCGACCACCAGCACTAAGAGGCGACCATGATCGAACGTCTAATCGATTTCTCTATTCGAAACCGAGCGCTCGTCATCCTGGGCGTACTGCTCGTTGGGGCGGTCGGCCTCAGAGCCGCTCAGGGACTGCCCATCGATGCCGTCCCGGATGTCACCAACGTGCAAGTACAGGTGCTCACCACCGCTCCAGCGCTCGGACCGCTCGAAGTGGAGAAGTTCATCACCTTCCCGGTCGAGACGGTGATGAGCGGACTCCCACGCCTGGCTGAAGTCCGGAGCCTCTCCAAGTTCGGCTTGTCGTCGGTCACCATCGTATTCGAGGAAGGAACCGACATTTACTTCGCGAGACAGCTGGTCGCGGAGCGGCTCGCCGAAGCTCGCCAAGCGGTCCCCGACGGCTACGGGAACCCGACCATGGGCCCCATCTCGACGGGCCTGGGTGAGATCTACCAGTTCACCGTGCAGGGCGACCCGATGTGCCTTCCCGGCGAACCGGACGTGGAGGACTGCTACACCCCGATGGAGTTGAGGACGGTCCTGGACTGGTACATCGCGTACCAACTGCGCTCGGTCCCCGGGGTGGTCGAAGTCAATACCTACGGCGGAGAGCTCAAGACGTACGAGGTCCAGCTCGACCCCGCACGCCTGACGGCGCTCGACATTCCGCTAGGGGACGTATTCGAGGCCATCGAGCGCAACAACGCCAATGCCGGTGGCGCCTATATCCAGCGATCGGGCGAGCAGCTCCTCATTCGGGGAGAAGGCTTGGTCTCCAGCCTCGATGACATTCGCCGCATCGTGGTTTCCAATCGGCACGAAGGGACACCGATTACAATCGACGAAATCGCTGAAGTCGTGAACGCCCCAATGGTCCGTCAAGGCGCGGCAACCTATGAGGGGCGCGGCGAAACGGTCATCGGCATCGCGTTGATGCTCATGGGCGCCAACGCACGCGAAGTATCTCGCGACGTGGGCGCAAAGCTAGAAGCGATTCGGCCGACGCTCCCTGACGGGGTGACCGTGGAAGTGTTCTACGACCGCACCGATTTGGTCGATCGTACGATCCGCACGGTTGCGACCAACCTCATCGAGGGGGGTATCTTGGTGGTGGTGGTGCTCCTTCTGCTCCTTGGCAACGTCCGGGGCGGCCTGGTGGTGGCATCGGTAATTCCATTGTCCATGTTGGGCGCCTTCATTGCGATGCGGGTCGCCGGACTCTCCGGGAATCTCATGAGCCTGGGTGCGATCGATTTCGGGCTCATCGTGGATGGCTCCGTCGTCATCGTAGAAAATGTGGTCCGGGTCCTAAACGACCGGCGACCGAAGGGTGACGGACTCAGGTCCACGGTTCGCGAGGCTGCCGTCGAAGTTGGGCGGCCAGTCGCCTTCGCCGTCGCGATCATCATTCTCGTCTACGTTCCCGTGCTCTCCCTGCGCGGCGTCGAAGGCAAGATGTTTCAGCCAATGGCCCTCACGGTCGTGTTCGCACTGGCGGTCTCGCTCGTCCTCGCGCTGACATGGGTGCCTGCACTTTGCACCTTCGTCTTCCGCAAAGGAGTCGTGGAACACGAAACAGCGGTGCTTCGTCGGATTCGAGCTTGGTACGCGCCGCTGCTGGAACGCTCGCTCGCCCGACCCAAGAAGACGCTCGCGCTCGTAGGCGGGATCTTCGTTCTATCGCTCGGCGCGGTGCCGTTCATGGGTGCGGAGTTCGTCCCCACCCTCGAAGAAGGCGCGATCGCGATGCATGCGATCCGACTGCCGTCGGTTTCACTCGAGGAGTCAGTGAAAGCCACCACGCGGCTCGAACGCGTGCTCCTCGATCGCTTTCCGGACGAGATCGACACCCTCGTATCGAAGACCGGACGCCCTGAAGTCGCGACAGACCCGATGGGGGTCGAGCTTTCCGACGTGATCATCATGCTCAACCCGGTCTCGGAATGGAGCGCGGTGAGCACGAAGGAAGAGCTGATCGGAGCGATTCAAGAAACGCTCCACGAAGAGGTGCCCGGTCAACGCTTCTCGTTCTCGCAGCCCATCGAGATGCGCATGAACGAGCTCATCAGCGGCGTCCGCTCGGACGTGGCGGTCAGCATCTACGGCGAGGACTTGCAGGCCCTGAAGACCGCTGGCGACGACCTCGTAAAGATCCTCCGCGAAGTGCCGGGGGCGGCTGACGTCAAAGCCGAACAGTCGGCGGGTCTCCCCGTGCTCAGAATCAAGATCAACCGCGACGCCATCGCTCGCTACGGCATCGACGCGAGCGACGTCTTGGACGCCGTCACCACGATGGGAGGGCGCCACGTTGGAGAGGTCTTCGAAGGACAGCGTCGATTCGCATTGCAGGTCCGGTATCGTGAAGACGCGCGTTCGAGCGTCGAGGCGATTCGGCAGATCCCCATCGCAGCCCCTGGAGGCGCCCTAATTCCCCTCGGGCAGCTCGCCGACTTGAGCGTGGAGGAAGGACCCGCCCAGATTAGCCGCGACCGCATTCAACGACGACTCACCGTGGAAGCCAACGTACGGGGGCGTGATCTCAGCGGCTTCGTGTCCGAAGCGAAGGCGCGCATCGAAGAGGCCGCCGTCCTGCCTGCGGGCTACTTTCTCGAATGGGGCGGCCAGTTCAAGAACCTCCAAGAAGCGACCGAGCGTCTCATTGTCGCCGTCCCGGTCGCCCTACTCCTGATCTTCTTCCTCCTTTACATGACGTACGGTTCGGCAATGCCTGCGCTGATCGTCTACCTCAATGTGCCGTTCGCAGCGACGGGCGGGATCTTTGCGCTGCTGCTGCGCGGCATGCCGTTCTCTATCTCGGCCGGCGTCGGATTCATCGCCTTGTTTGGCATCGCGGTTCTCAACGGCGTCGTGCTGATTTCATACATCCTGCAACTGCAGCATGACGGCACACCACTCCACGATGCCGTGAAACGCGGAGCTCTTACACGCCTCAGGCCTGTGCTGATGACTGCAGCCGTCGCGGCTTTCGGTTTCCTGCCGATGGCGCTTGCAACGAGTGCGGGCGCCGAGGTGCAACGACCACTTGCGACGGTCGTGATCGGCGGCCTGGTGACCTCCACGCTACTCACACTGCTCGTCTTGCCCACGGTCTACGCTTGGTTGGGCAAGAAGGAGGCCTAGCAGCGTTCCGCAGCCTCGAACCGGCCCTTCATCTTGCCCATCCACATGCTCATCAACGCCGGCTTGGGAAGGCCGAGAGATCGTAGCTCGTCCGCAATTGGATGTGCGCCAAGCTCGATCTCCGTGCCGCCCATGCGAACCCCGAGGCCTTCGGCACTGGATACGAACGGGGTCTTGTGCAGGACGCCATCGATGTAGCTGTAGGTGCAAAGCGCCTGCTCCGGGAAATCGCGCTTTCCACCCGTGGGCGAGCTGAGCTTGAGCACGTTCTGCCCGTCTTTGTTCCAAATACACCGAGCGCGGTCACCGCCTGTGTCGAAATCGATCTCATCGACGGTCTTCGGAAAACCCCAGATGGTCCGGCCCGCCTCGCAAGTGAACGACTGGTTCACCGGAAGATGGATGATGTGCGTAGGAAGGAGGCCTCTCATCATGTCCATCGCCGCTCCGACGTAGGGGAGACCGCTGCGGTCGCCGCGCTTGCGGACGAAGAACGCGATTGACACCTCGTTGTAGTCCCCAAGGTCGTTGTCGCGGTAGTCGATGCACGAGATGCTGAGCAAGCCGCGACCGGGAAGGACCTCGGCGATCTCGAGCTCTGGGCCGGGCAGCAGAGCTCGAGCCGCGCGCGAGCGGACCAGCCAGGTAGCGGTGGCGGAGCATGCATCTCGAACGATGCACGGCATGGTGACGGTGCGCCCTTGAATCAGATAGTCTTTCGGCACGTACTCCACCAGGCCCGCCATGCTACAAGCATCGGGCTATGAGCAACACCCCGAATAGAGTTGCCATCGTGACCGGCGCAAGCCGCGGCGTTGGGAAAGGAATCGCGATCGCACCCGGCGCGTCGGGCGCAACGGTGTATGTCACCGGCCGAACCACCGAAGGCGGCGAAGCCCATCCTCTCGGTGGAACGGTGCATGGCACCGCTGAGGCGGTGACCGAAGCCGGCGGCGAAGGGATTGCGATCTCGTGCGACCATGCGGACGACGAGCAAGTCCGCCAGTTGTTCGAGCGCGTCGGCGAGGAGCAACAGCGCCTCGACATCCTCGTCAACAACGCAACCTCGGTTCCACGAGAGCTCGCCAAGCCAGGCCCATTCTGGGAGAAGTCCCTCGATCTGCTGCGAATCCTGGACGTGGGACAACGCTCTCACTACGTCGCGAGCTATTTCGCGGCACCCTTGCTGGTACGCACGGGCGGCGGTCTAGTGGTGTCCACATCGAGCTATGGAGCCCGCTGCTACATGCACGGCCCAGCCTACGGAGCCGGCAAAGCCGGGATCGACAAGATGGCGATGGACATGGCCGTGGACCTTCGCGATCACGATGTCGCCGCCGTGAGCCTCTGGCTCGGCTTCGTTCGAACCGAGCGCAATGAGCCCCTCTTTCAACATCCCGACGCGATGAAGGGGCCATACGGGAAATTCCTCGCCAACGCCGAAAGCCCCGAATTCATCGGCCGCGTAATCGAAGCGTTGCATCGCGACCCGAAGCGAATGGAACGTTCGGGCCATGTGCTGATCGTTGCAGAGCTCGCGGAGGAGCTCGGCATTCGCGAGGCGGACGGGCGTCAACCGAAGTCGAGCCGGAGTGTCCTCGGCGCGCCGCCAGAGCCGAGCTCCGTCGTAATCCGCTAAGCAACGCGGAAGAACAGATACAGTGTTGCCGTAGAGGGCCCATCGCGGATATTGTCCTCCGTCCCAACCCCAGGAGGCGCCATGTATCTCGTCACCGGAGCCAGCGGCTTCATCGGAAAGCATTTGCTCGACGCCCTCGTGCGTCGTGGACAGCCGATTCACTGTTTGGTTCGACCTTCCTCGGTAGACCGCTTCCGGGACCTCATCGACGAGCGCTGGCCTTCGGCGCGTTCGCAGATCCTCGTGTTGCCCGGCGACGTCGGTTCTCCGCACTGCGGCCTGTCGGCCAACACGATTGAGGAACTCGGCGATACGGTGAAGCACATGTTCCACCTTGCTGCACTTTACGACATGACGGCGGGCTTAGAAGAGAGCCAGGCTGCCAACGTGGACGGAACCCGCAACGCTTGCCGGCTAGCAGAAGCGCTCGGGGCCACTCTTCACTATGCCAGCTCGACCGCAGTAGCTGGAGACTACAAAGGCTTCTTTCGGGAGGACATGTTCGATGAGGGTCAGAGGCACAAGAGCCCCTACTTCCGGACGAAATTCCTCGCTGAAAAATTGGTGCGCGACGAGTGCCAGGCACCCTATCGTATCTACCGTCCTGGCGCCGTCATCGGCTCCTCGGTCAACGGCGAAGCCGACAAGATCGACGGGATCTACTACTCCTTCAAGTTGATCCAACGGATGCGTCGGATGCTCCCGAGTTGGGTTCCACTCATCGGTTTCGAAGGCTCGGAGCTCCATGTCGTTCCGGTCGACTACGTGGCACGTGCAATGGATGCAATCGCGCACAACGACGAGGTCCGCAGCAATACCTTCCACCTCACCGACCCGAAGCCGCACACGTTCGGGGACGCGATGAACCTCATCTGCAAGGCGGCGCACGCACCCCAATTCAGCGCGCGCGTCGATCCGAAAGTCCTCAAGGTGGTGCCGCCCGGGCTTGCGGCGCTACTCGGCGCCATGCCAGCTGTAAAGACGGCGCGGCGCGAATTCCTAGCGGACATCGGCATCCCGGAATCGGTTCTGCCCTTCGTGAACTGGCGGTCCTCGTTCGATACCCGTGAGACCGAGGCTGCGCTCGCACCGTCCGGGATTCAATGCCCGCGCCTGGAAGATTACGCCTGGAAGATCTGGGACTACTGGGAACGCCATATGGACCCCGATCTGTTCCAGGACCGAAGTTTGCACGGCCGGATCGCGGGCAAGGTCGCGATGGTAACGGGCGCGTCCAGCGGCATTGGCGAGGCCCTAGCCATCCGGCTGGCGGAGGCCGGCGCCAAGGTGCTTTTGGTAGCGCGTTCGCGAGAGAAGCTCGAAGCGGTCCAGCAGGCGATCGATCGCTGCGGCGGCGAGGCCCTCATTCACACTGCCGATCTGTCCAACCCAGAAGACGCCGACCGCCTCGTGCGTGAAGTGCTGGCTGAGTACGGATGCGTAGACCTGCTCGTCAACAACGCGGGACGTTCCATCCGCCGGGGTATATCTCACTCGTACGATCGCTATCACGACTTCGAGCGGACGATGTCCCTCAACTACTTCGGCTCGCTCAAGCTGATCCTGGGACTCCTCCCGGCCATGCGTGCACGAAAGTCTGGGCAGATCATCAACATCTCCAGCATCGGCGTGCAAACCAACGCGCCGAGATTCAGCGCGTACGTAGCCAGTAAGGCCGCACTAGACGCGTTCAGTCGTTCGATTGCG
>QMMB01000151.1 GCA_003647035.1 Deltaproteobacteria bacterium
CGTCCCCTCGAGCTTTTGCAGAACATTGCATTGAAGGGCGATGTCGTAGGTTGGAAAGACGATGTACTCTTCCGGCTCGAGCCTTGCGACCAAGCCTTCGCGATGCTCCGCTCCGTCCTTCATGTAGACGAGCTCGAAGAGCAGCGTGTCGCTCGAAAAGCCCGTCCCGAGTGGGGCTTCTAGATTTTCGATGCGAATGTCGCCGAGTGGGACGGACAGTTTGGGCGCCAACCACGCGATCATCTGCGCGGCGGTTTCGTCCAGGTCCTTCTCGTCGTCTCCAAAACCCATCGTTCACCTCATCCGCGTTTGACTCGCTGCGGCACTCTGCCATTTACGTCATTCCGTCGCGGCGGTCGAGTCCCGCTGGCGCCGATCCAGCCGAAAATGACGCCTGTCCCGCTAAACAAACCGTTGATGTTGCCGTGCGGTGCGATGCTCCCAAATCGCATCGCCAAGGCCGCGATGAGCGAGCATCTCGGCTCATCAAAGCAGTCGCCGACGCGGGATTTGGCACGGCTCTACGAACGCTGGTCGGCGGGTGGGGCTGGCCTGTTGATCACGGGCAACGTCATGATCGACCCAGCGCACCTCGAAGCGGTCCGCAACGTGGCGGTAAAGCCGGACTCGAACATCGACCGTTTTCGCGAATGGGCGGTAGCCGGGACGAATCACGGCAATCACCTGTGGATGCAACTCAATCATCCGGGCCGGCAAACACCGCGCCACATCAACACCAGCCCAGGCGCGCCCTCTACGGTGGAGCCGGTGAATCTGTTGCGGCGCGCCAAGGCATTCGGTCAACCGCATGCAATGGACGAAGCGGAGATCGGCGAAGTCATCCAGAGCTTTGCCCGAGCGGCAGCATTCGCGAAGACGGCAGGGTTCACGGGGGTGCAGGTGCACGGCGCACATGGCTATCTGGTGAGCCAGTTCCTCTCTCCGCTGACCAACCTGCGTTCCGACCGATGGGGTGGGTCACTCGAGCACCGTGCTCGTTTTGCGCGCGCTGTGCTGGCCGAGATCCGAAAGGCGGTGGGCGACGACTTCCCGATCGGCATCAAGCTCAACTCGGCGGACTTTCAACGCGGTGGCTTCACCGAAGAGGAGTCGATGCGGGTGCTGGGCATGCTTCAGGAAGACGGCATCGACCTCGTCGAGATCTCCGGCGGCAGCTACGAGTCCCGAGTCATGCTCGATAAAGTGGACAATACGCGCGAAGCGTTCTTCCTCGACTATGCGAAGAAGGCGCGCGCCGAGGTAGACATTCCGATGATGGTGACCGGCGGCTTTCGGGCACGCTCGATCATGTGCGATGCGCTGGCGGACGGCTCGCTCGACGTGGTTGGCATGGCGCGACCGTTCACCAACAATCCGAGCGTCGCCCAAGACTTGATCGACGGGCGCACCGAGCGTGCGGAGGATCCTCCGGCGATCCCCGGCCTCGGTCGTTTGGGCGGCATGTCGGAAGCAATGATGAGCGTCGCCCAGATGCGTCTTCTCGCGAAGGGTAAGAGCCCAACCCTGCTCTTGGGTCGGGCGAGTGCGGTCTTCGCCGCGCTCGTCGAGGAAACCGCCAGCCTCTTCAAACCCAAGCGCCCCTGAGACGCGCGCTCGGATCGCGCAAAGTTTGCGCACAATGCTCCAAAAGAGCCGATCCCGCTTGCAGTCGTGGCGAGCCCATGTAGCATCCCGCCCATCGTTTGGAGACCAGGGTCTCTGAAAGGAGGTGACGATGCTGTCCAAGTCCGCCGCGCGCGCGTTCTTCTTGTCGGGGACGCTGCTTTTCAGTGCGGTTTTCATTTGGCTCACGGTCGACACGTTTCAACGGATTCCAGCTCAGACCAACGCGGGCGACCTGACCGAATCGGTCGTGCGCGGAAAGCACCTTTGGGAAGAGAACAATTGCATGGGGTGTCACACGCTCCTTGGTGAAGGCGCCTACTACGCCCCCGAGCTCACGCGCGTGTATGACCGGCGTGGGCCCGCGTTCATCGGACAGATGCTGAGGGACCCTGAGGCGGTCTACCCGGGTCAGCGCAGGATGGTGACGTACGACTTCACTGACGAACAGGTCGCCGACATGGTCGCGTTCTTCGAATGGATCGGCCGCATGGACCTCAATGGGTTCCCCCCCGAGCCGACGATCGGCATCGCGGCCGCAGCGATTGCGATTCCGGGCGGCAAGCGTCCCGAGATCTTTTCCCAAGTATGCACAGCATGTCACTCGTTGGGCGGAGTCGGGGGCACCATTGGGCCCGCGCTCGACGGGGTCGGTGACCGCTTCGATCGAGGATACCTCATGAGATGGATCACCGATCCGCAGGCCGTGAAGCCCGGCACCAAGATGCCGCAGCTCGGGCTCACCGAAGAGCAACGCAACGAGGTTGTCATCTTTCTCTCCAAGCAACGTGAGGCGGGGCTATGAAGTACCAATCGCAAAAAGTCGCATACTGGTTTTTCGCGACGTGCATGCTCCTCCTGGCCTTGCAGATCATCTACGGTTTCATCATGGCGTTTGCGCACGTCGGCTTCGATGTGTTGCACCCGTGGATTCCTTTCAACGTTGCGCGCGCCACGCATACCAACCTGTTGATCGTGTGGATGCTGACGGGCTTCATGGGCGCGGCGTATTTCATCATTCCCGATGAATGCGAACGGCCGATCTACTGGCCGAGGCTCGCCTACGTGCAGTTGATCGCGCTGGTCGTCGTGAGTGTCACCGCGGTCATCGGCTTCCACTTCGGCTGGTGGGAGGGGCGGAAGTTCCTCGAGATTCCACGCCCGCTCGACTACCTCGTCGTCGTCGACGTTCTCCTTTTTGTCGCCAACATCGGCATGACGATTTGGAAGGCGCCCAAGATCACCACGACCTCGATCGTGCTCTTCTTCGGCCTGTTGATGGCTGCGGTCTTGTACCTGCCGGGAATGATCCCAACCGACCACCAGACGCACGACTCGTTCTGGCGCTGGTGGGTCGTTCACCTCTGGGTCGAGGGCGTGTGGGAGCTCATCATGGGTGGCATTCTCGCCTACCTGTTGATCCGGCTCACCGGCGTCGACCGCGAGCTCGTCGAGAAGTGGCTGTACGTCATCGTAGGCTTTACCTTCTTGTCGGGCATTCTCGGCACGGGTCACCACTACTACTTCATCGGCACGCCGAGCTACTGGCTGTGGATCGGCGGCATCTTCAGCGCCCTCGAGCCGCTCGCGTTCCTGGGCATGGCGATCTACGGCCTTGCGCTCGCAAAGAAAGGTGGACGCAACCATCCAAACCGGATCGCTCTGTTTTGGACAGTGGGTTGCTGTGTCATGGCGTTCGTCGGCGCGGGCTTGCTCGGCGCCGCACACACCCTGCCGCAGGTGAACCTGTTTACCCACGGCACGCTGGTGACGGCGATGCACGCCCATATGGCTTTCTGGGGCGCCTACGCGATGTTGATTCTCGCCATCATCACGTATGCCATGCCGATCCTCACTGGCCGCAAGCTCTTTGAGACGGCTAGTGCGACGTTTGCTTTCTGGGCCACCAACATCGGCATGATCGCGATGACGGTTGCGTTCGGTGTGGCCGGCGTAGCGCAGGTCTACCTCGAGCGCCGCGCGGGTATGGAGTTCCTCGACGTTCAGCGCGAGCTCCAGGTGCACTTCATCGGGCTCATCCTGGCGGCCACGCTCTTCACCTCGGGTGTCATCGCGTTCATCTACAACTTCATCCGATACGGGTGGCCGGTGGGTGACGTCGAGGAGACCCCCTCCTCGGGCGCGGCGGTTGCGGCGCCGGCAGAATGAGTACCACCCAACCCTGGTATCGCCCGATCGGCCGAGAGGTCGAGCTCTTTGAGCACGCCCATCGCCAGAAGCTACCGCTGCTGCTTGCCGGCCCAACGGGCTGCGGCAAGACGCGGTTCCTCGAGGCGATGGCTGCTCAGCTCGAGCTACCCTTGGTCACGGTGGCCTGCCACGACGAGACCTCGTCGATCGATTTGGTCGGCCGGTTCTTGATCCGGGGCGCGGAGACGATCTGGCAAGACGGCCCGGTCACCCGGGCGGTCCGCGCCGGCGCCATCCTCTACCTCGACGAGATCATCGAGGCCCGCGAGGACGTGATCGTGGTGTTGCACTCGCTCACCGACCATCGGCGAGAGCTCTACATCGATCGGCTCGACGAAACGCTAGCGGCGCCCGAGGACTTCATGGTCGTTGCGAGCTTCAACCCGGGCTATGCGCGGGGCTTCAAGGAGTTGCGTCCTTCCACGCGGCAACGGTTCGTCGTGCAGCGGTTCTCGTACCCGGAAGCCAAGGTCGAAACCGAAATCGTCGCCCACGAAGGTAAGCTCGACAACGGTATGCCCAAGCGTCTCGTAGAGTTTGCGAACAAGGTGCGCGGCATGGAAGAGCTGCAGCTCGCCGAGACGGTGTCGACCCGGCTCCTCGTGACAGCCGCGAAGCTCATTGCGAGCGGTGTCGCGCCACGGGTGGCTTGCAACGCCGCAGTCGTGCAGCCCATCACCGACGACCATGCACAGTTGGAAGCCCTGCAGGACCTCGCCAACCTGATGTTCTGATGGAATGGGATCAGCGAGCATTTGCTTGGCTCTATCGTTCGGTCCGACGTGTGGGCGGCAGAGGGGGACAAGCCGATGAGCTCGAGTCCCCACTCCATGCGCTGACCCCTCGCTTTGAAACTCTGAGCAATCTGCTCACGGGAACGAGATGGGAAGTCGTCGCTGGTAAGGGCACGGGTGGGG
This sequence comes from Deltaproteobacteria bacterium, assembly GCA_003647035.1. Taxonomy (GTDB): domain Bacteria; phylum Myxococcota_A; class Polyangia; order Polyangiales; family Houyiibacteriaceae; genus SG8-38. The sequence goes on from QMMB01000151.1 coordinate 4,752, forward strand.
TGGCTCCTGGGCGATTGGTCTTGCCGCAAGATCTTGGCTGGCTACGCGACACGGACGATCAGGCGTCGTTCTACCTCTACCGCGTGGTCATTGGCCTCACGGCAACGGGGCTCGGGTTCGTGGCCGGTCGCGATTGGTCGAGTCGCCGCCGGGCGCTCGCAATGCTGATCGGTGTGCCGAGCATCGAGGACGCGATCGCTGCACAGTATCCGGGCGCCGAGTCTCTGGTCACCCGCTGTGCCGCGTCGGTGGCCGAGCAGTTCCCGTTTGGTGAGCAAACCGCCGATGCTCGGTGCTTCTCGATGGCCTGCCGGACGCTCTTGGGAAGTGATCCGGGCGAGCTCAGCGACGCCTCCGGGGCCTTGGTCGTGGCTCGAGAGCTCGTTGACGCGGCGACTCCGACCCACACGCCCGAGACCCTCGCGCAGACGTCTGCCGATTTCGAAAGCGCGCTCGCCAAGCTGTCGAGACGCCGACAGAATGGCGATTACCTGTCGCCATGGGGCCTTCTCCTGCCTCGCCCGCGGGCCTGGAACATGGACCTCCAGCCACCCGACGATCCACACAGCACGCTACCGAGCGGCACAGAGCGCAAGATGCGCCGGCGGCCTACTGAGGTCGAGTATGTCGACCTCGAGTCCCAAAAAGACCGCGACAACCCTCTCGTTCACGCGTTCGAGAAGGTGCACACGGCGACCGAGTATCAAAGCGGGAGAAAGCAGCTTGACGGCTCCGATGAGCTGGCCGAGCAAGAGGAGGCGCTCGACGAGCTCGAGCTCACCAAGCTCACCCGGACGACCGAAACCGCGCAGTCGATCTATCGCGCCGACCTACAAGCAGGACTGCACACAGCCGATCTCGCAGAGGAGCCCGAGTCGACGCGCGCACACCGCTACCCAGAATGGAATTTCAAGCGGCGCGAGTATCGTGCGGACTGGTGTACCGTCAATGAGCACCGGTCTCCGCCGAGCAGCCCGGCGTCGATCGTCGCGTCGGCCGGCCGGAGGCTACACGGCGAGGTGCTGCGCCTTCAGGCCGAGCTCAAGCGCCTGGAGTTCGAGCGGCGCTGGCGCAACCGGCAGCTCGATGGGGCCGAAATCGATATCGACGCGTTGGTGGACCGTCAGGCCACCCTGATGGCGGGGAGGCATCCTGACCCCCGTATTTACGTACGGCGCAAGGTGCACGACTCCGAGCTCGCGATGCTGATCTTGGTCGACGCGAGCCTGTCGAGCGATTCCTGGGTTTCCGGGAAGCGAATATTCGACGTTGTATGCGACTCGGCTCAGGTGCTGGTGGAGGGCTTCGAGCCAACGTCCGCAAAGGTCGCGCTCGCCGCCTTCTACAGCAATACGCGTCGCGATTGCCGGTTCTTGCTGGCGAAAGGCTTCGATGACCCGGCACGCGAGGGACTGCAGCGCCTTCATGCTGTTTTCCCGACCGGCTACACGCGCATCGGACCCGCCATCCGTCACGCGCTCGAGCTGCTCGGGCAAAGCGGTGCCCGCCGGCGGCTCGTTCTCCTTCTCACCGATGCCAAGCCCACGGACTACGATCACTACGAAGGACGGTACGGCATTGAGGACGTGCGCCAAGCACTTCGGGAAGCGGGCGACCAGGGAACCCACTGCCTGGCGCTGGCGGTGCGCGACAAGAGCGAGGCATACCTCACGCAGATGTTCGGGACACACGGATGGATGTTGCTGCCGGACGTCCATTCGTTGCCCAGTCGCTTCATCACGGTAGCGACGAATTTTCTAAAGAGTGGATGAGGTCTGCGACGAGGCGCTGCACCGACACCATCACGTTCGGCTTGCACCTTCAAGCGGTATGGCGCATCCCATAATCAGGCCCCCACGGACGGGGCAAGTATGGATTTACGGGCGCGGTCGTCAGAGCAGAGTCCCCCGAGTCCCTGCTGGGTCCCTTCTGAGCGAATCCAGCAGCTGGCTGCCGCGCATGTTCGCGCGGTGCCGGGCGTCGGCGCAGAGCGCGCCATTCACTACACCGACTTCTACAAGAGCGAGGCGCAACGCTACTCGACTGCGGCGGAGGTCAATGCGCGCAGCCTTGCCTATCATTTGAGCCGCCGCACCATTCGCATCTACGACAACGAGCTCATCGTAGGTACCCACACGGAGCACCGTATCGGTGCCATCTGCCTGATCGAGAGGGCAGGGGTGGCGATGCTCGAGGACCTCTTCCGTTTTGAGAAGCGAGCAGTCAATCCGCTCGCGCTCGATTCCAAAGCACGGTGGACGCTGCTGCGTTCGGTGATTCCCTACTGGTTGAATCGCAATATCGCCATGCGTTCTTTTCCGTTGTTGCGCGGCATTCGATTCTCCAAAGAGCAGCTGAGTGGCACCTGGTTCACGGTCAATGAGGTCGGCGGTATCGCCCACTTCCTTCCGGACTACGAGTCGATTATTCAGCTCGGAACAGAGGGCTTGAGGGAGCGGGTGGTCGGGCGGCAGGCGCAAGGCAACTTGAACAAACGACAGACCGATTTTCTCGATGCGAGCCTGGTGGCGCTTGACGCAATCGAGATGTTTGCCGACCGGTATCGGGTCGAAGCCGAGAATCAAGGGAGGGATGATCTCGTCGCCCTGCTCGAGCACTCCCCTCGCAAACCGGCTAACACCTTCCACGAAGCCCTTCAGACCATTTGGTTTTTTCAGTTGCTCATTCAGACGGAGTCGCTCGACCAGGGCATCAGTCTCGGGCGCATGGATCAATATCTGTATCCGCTCTACCTGAAAGAGAAGGCACGAAGCGATTTCGACCCTGCCGAGATACACGATCTGCTGGCTGCGTTTTGTCTCAAGCTCTCCGAAGTGATCCCGCTTTTCTCGAGC
>QMMB01000152.1 GCA_003647035.1 Deltaproteobacteria bacterium
GAGCCGTCCTCCGGCGACTCAGCCGCACCACACACTGGCTGTCACCGGCGTACGTCGACTTCTACAGAGGAGGACGGCTCGGGATGGGCAGCACAGCGATTGGGTCGGCGCCCCGGCGTAGGTCGACTTGAGGTGCCGGGCGACGGGGCTCCCATTCGCGAGCACGCCCGTCCCGAGCCGTCCTCCGGTGACTCAGCCGCACCACACAGTTGCTGCCACCGACACTGAGTCAGAGGTTAGTCGAGTCGGTAGATCTTTGTGGGCGGGAGCCCCAGGCTCGGCGCGATCTCGGTCGAGCCCGTTTCGGTGAAGCCGCCTTCGTCGGCGGCGAGCTCCAACACCGCGTTCGCGACGACGTCCGGCACATAGAGCATCTCGCTATCCGCGTCATAGGCCGACAGACCGATGACGAAGGAACCGTCCGACGCGTGGATGAGGTCTTGCGCCTCGGTTGCGAGGTCCAGCAAGTACAGCTCGTCGACCGTCGTCGCGAAGTCGCCTGTCGCAACCCCGACGACTCGCCGTTCGTCGAGTGCAACGACGGAATTGATCGCGATGGCTTCAACGGGGTGGTCGGCCACCCGCCACACGCGCTCGATCATGACGCCACTTTCGCCCACATCGAGTATCGCGATTCCGGAAGACGCCCGAACCTGCGGCTCGTCACCGAAGGGCTGTGCGAACCCGACGCACGCCACCACGACTTTGCTTGGCGCTCCCGGTACGGGCCCGGCGTTCCCACAGCTCTTGAAGCCTGGCAGCTCTAGACCCGTGACCGATTCATCTTCCAGGTCGACGACGGCGACCATTCCGGGCCCGGCGGCGTCGAAGTTGGCGCTGATCCGGTCGAGCCCGACCACGATGAGCGACCCGACGAGCACACCACGGCTTGGGCGCGCGAACACCTCGACTTCGACCGGGCCATCCTGAGTCATCACGATGGCTGTCGTGTCGAGAGATGAGAGATCGATGCGAGCGCCGGTCACGCTCATGTCGGCCGGGTTGATCTCGATCAGATCGGTGCCTTGGTGCTCCCGGGGCGCCGAAGGGTTGAGGTTCGATTCGTAGCGCGGAGTCCAAGCGCTGTCTTCGCCGGCGAAGATGAAGTCCTGCGGGTTCGACGAGAAGCCCGAGTCGCCAACGTCACCGTGGGTGCGAACCTGCCCGTTGAGGTTGCCACTCGGCACGAAGAAGCGGGTGACCACGTCGGTCAGGAACCGATCGATCACGGCAAACGTCCCGTCGCCCGCTTGCCGGTTGGGCAACACCACGTCGCCGGACAGCGTCGCTACCAGGCCCGGGTAGGTCGTCCCGGAGTTGAGCCAGCTCTCGTCGATGACCACGAAGTCCTCGTCGAGCATCGCGATCGACGAGCTGCTGAAGTCGGAGCTAATCACCGCATATCGCGGCGTTGCGTCGAGCGGATCGAGCGCGGGCGTGCCAACCACGCCTGCGCTGCCACTTTCGCCGCCGCAGCCGACCACGGCGAGCGCGACGCAGATCAAGAGAGTGAGTTTGAGTTCCCGTTCCATTTGCTTACTCCGGCCTGGGCGGAGGAAGGACAGAAACAGGGCTCGTTCCAACGTGGAACTCTGACCGTGTGGCTACCCGCCCTCCCCGAGGCGTTTTGGGTGAGCTCACGATGGGTAGGTCTCCGGGCTCGTGACCACAGGCTCTGCCGCCTTCCCAGGTTCTCACCCAGTGGCGTAGTGGCAGCGCATTCAGTCACATACCGTGGCGGGTCCGCGTCGGCCTTTCACCGACTTCCCTGTTCAACCGAACGGATTTCTCTCCGCCGGTCTTATCTCCAACGACTTCGATGAAGCCGCCTTCGACCCTCGCAAGAGCGACCACCGTACTTTCTCGCTCTTCGAAGTCAACCTACCACGCGTGACGGTAGCTAAGCCTGCCGGTGTACCGGCGTCCCGGAAGCGGATACCCTAGTAGATCTTGGCCGCGCACATCGAGCAGGTCATCGACTCGAAAGCTCAAGCCGAGCCGGCTCTCAAAAAGATCCGCGCCCACGCCAGCAGCCAGCACAGTCCGGGCGCTCACCTCCACGAGGTTCGCCGGATCGTCATAGGTCTTGCCAACGTACGAGACCTGGAAGAACGCCATGAGGTCCGACACCTGTTTCGAAAGTGTCCCCGAGTGGCCCTCCGGTTGCGCAAACGCGACCCACTCGGGCTGCACTGGCAGTTGGTTGCCGGTCGCCGTGTCAATCGCCTGCGTCCACGTCGCATCGGCCTGGAGGATGAAGTGCTCCGTAACTCCTCCGCGAAGTTCGATTTCCACCCCCCGGGTGCGCGCGCCGTCGATGTTCTCCGCCTTGAACGTCGACTGGGAGGTACGGCGAAAACGGATCGCGTTGTCCAGGTGCGTGAGGAACGCGCCGACCGATGCATAGCCACTGACCACGCCCGTGTGGCCCCGCGCCGTCACGGCGGCATCGTAAGCTATGGAACGCTCCTGGGTGAGCGCGGGGTTGCCTTCCAGGTTGGTTTGGTTCCCGAAGAGCTGCAGCAAGGACGGCAGCTTGTACCCGCTGCTGACCGAGCCGCGGAACGCGAGCCAATCCAAGGGCGAAATCGCACCCCCAACCCGGTACGTGGGTAGGAAAATCGACGAATCTCCTGGCGTGGGGCCGACCAGGGGCGCCTCTTGAATCGACGCGCGGGTCGAGCTCAACCGGATACTCGGCCGAAGCTCGAGAGCTACCGGGCCTAGGTCACCGAAGAAGCGAGTCTCGACCGTGCCGGCGACGGTAAGCCGGTCTGATGCCGGATCGGACGCCATCGAAGGACGCTCGTTCTTCGGGTCGAAGACCTGGTAGCGAGCGGAACCGATCGTCGTGATCTCGAACCAAGGCATGGCGTTCACCGAGGCTGCGACCCGACCGAAAACCGCATGGGTCTGGTCGTTGGTGAGTCGTGGCCCCCCACGACCGAGCTCTCCCAACTCGTCATTGATGCGGTTCCGTCCGTAGTCGTAGTTCGCGGCGACCTGAAGACTATACGGATGCGCGCCATCCTTTTCTTGCAGCCAGGAACCGGACCCGATCAAGCGAGTGTTGTTCACGCGCGCCTGCAACGCCGGGCTCGATCCGGGTCCGGGCTCCCCGCGTTCTCGCCCAAGGCCGAGGAACACCAAATCGAAATGGCTCGATTGGCTCGTCTCGGCACGCATGTTGGCGAACCCGAAACCTTCTAGGAAATCCGCGTTCCGCCGATCGCGTTCAACGTCATCGGTAGGGTCGAAGCGCGTGCCGTTGTCGTCGAGATACGGATAGTCGTTACGCGCGCCCGCCCCCCCAGCCGTGCCGAAGAACTGCACCTTCTTCCCAGACGCCGCGCCGAACACGTTCGCGCGCCAAGACCCGAAGCTGCCCCCGGTGACGCGCGCGCCCACTTCGGTCTGCTCGTAGGTCCGGGGCAACAGGCGAAGGACGCCACCCACCGCGCCATCGTTCAGCCACGCCGGAGACCCCCCGCGAAACACCTCGAAACCCTGTATCGCTTCCAATGGGACCAGGCTCAGGTCGAACGAACCCGTATCAGGACTGCTGAGCGGCACATCGCCGAGCATCACGGTCACCTGATCGCAGGCGATGCCGCGAAACCGAGCGCAAAACGGGGTGCCTAAACCTCCCTCCGCGACTACGCGCGTCCCTGCGACCTCCTTCAACAATTGGTCGGTCGTCTGGGCAACGACTCGGTCGCGAACCAAGACCTCGCTGCCGGCAGCAGTCGCATCGAGCGAGTTAGTCGAGGGGATCGGCCTCACCACGCGCGCGGTCGAACCAAACTGTGCAGAAGCGGGCGTCGCAGCCGCAACGAGAACGAAGACCGCAATGGAGCCATGACGGCAACTTGGTCCCCATCCGTCCGCACGCGACTGTCTGCTCTGATCCAATTCCCGGTCCTGAGTGGGGAACGGTCGGTCGAACGAGACAGCAATCCCGACGCGCGACTCTCACCGTCCCCGAGGTGATAGGCACAAAAAATGCGTTCGCAGGTTTCCGGGCTCGCGACCCTAGGTCCTGTCACCTTCCCAGGCTCATCGCCCAGTGGCATCACGACAGAACATTCGGTCACATACCGTGGCGGGTCCGCGCCGGCCTCTCACCGACTTCCCTGCTTGAGCCGACGATGACCGATCCCCCGGAGCCGGTCAATCGTTGGCGAGCCTGTCGATCGAGCCCGAGCCGCGTGGTAAGGACGCGCGGTGCGGCTCTATCCGTTGCTGTTTTCGCTGTTGCTCGTCGCCGGAGTGCTCGCCGTGCTCGTCGGATCGGGCGACCTCGCCGATCCGGAGCTTCGCGATACGTTTCTGAAACTGCGCGGCTATCGACTGGCCGCCGCGTTTCTCGCGGGCGCCGGGCTGGCCGTCGGCGGCGTGGTCGTGCAGGGCGTGTTCCGCAACCCGCTCGCAAGCCCTTCGGTGCTCGGTACGACCGCAGGTGCCAGCTTCGGCGGGCAAGTAGCACTTCTCGCGTACGGGCTTGGGGGCATCGGAGGCACGTTCGTCGTTCCAGAGATGCTCGTCCCCATCGGATGCTTCCTCGGCGCCGTGGCTGCGCTCGGGGTTCTGTTGCTCTTCTTGCGAATCACGCAGGATCTTCTCGCGCTCCTGCTCACCGGGTTCGTGTTGAGTGCGCTCTTCTTGAGCCTCAGTGCATTCGTGACGAGCATTGCCCAAGAGACATGGGAGCTCGGCCGCGCGGTCGTCTCGTTCTCGCTCGGCTCCGTGAGCGGAACCGGGCCGCGACAATTGGCCTTCGCCTTCCCGCTCATCGCCATCGCGCTCGTTGCTTGTTGGTTCTGGGGCCGTTCTCTCGATCTTCTGCTGAGCGGCGAAGAGGAAGCGCAGGCGATGGGGGCCAACGTAGGCGCCGTTCGTTGGTGGTCCGCGATTTGGGTGAGCGTGCTGGTCGCCGGTGCTGTATCCGTGGGCGGCAACGTTGGCTTCGTGGGGCTCGTGGTGCCACACATGCTGCGCCCTTTCGCCGGAACGAAACACCAGCGGCTAATCCCCGCTGCCGCTCTCGCTGGCGGCATCTTTCTCGTCGTCTGCGACATCATCGCGCGGGTCATCCCGTCGCGAAGCGAGATTCCGCTCGGCGTCGTAACCGGGTTGATCGGTGCGCCGCTGTTCTTGTTGCTTCTGATCAGGCTTCGCCGGGAGCGGGCCTATGCGTAACGGCGACGGCCCTTTGGGACTTCGGGCGAAGGGTGTGAAGGTCACGCTTGGAGGCCGCACGGTCCTGCACGATGTGGATTTGGACGCCAATCCAGGCGAGGTGCTCGCGCTTCTCGGGCCCAACGGCGCCGGTAAGAGCACACTCCTCAAAGCGCTCGCCGGCTTGCTCCCCTACGAAGGCTGCGTCGAGATCGCCGACGTCGAAGTAGCGTCTATCTCTCCCCGAATGCGGGCTAAACGAATTTCATATGTGCCGCAGCGCAGTCTGCTTCGCTCCGCGTTGTCGGTTGAAGAGGTGGTCGCGCTGGGCCGCTACGTACACGGCGGGAGCTTTGGCGGGATATCGCAAAGCGACCGAGATGCCATCGACCACGCGTTGGAAACCGCGCATGCCGATTCTCTGCGCGACCGTATCTTCACCCAACTGTCGGTCGGCGAGCAGCAGCGCGTGTTGCTCGCCCGGGCGCTTGCCTCGGATGCCCCCATCTTGTTGCTCGACGAACCGACGGCGGCGCTCGACGTGCGCGAGGCAATGGCCGTGCTGCGTTTGATCAGAACGCTCGCGGAACGTCAACACACACTGATCGTCGTGCTTCACGACCTTGCGGATGCGCGCAGTACGACCGATCGGGCGTTGTTGTTGAAAGAGGGGCGGGTCGCCAAACGGGGCAGCACGGCGGAGGTGGTTAGTCCTGGCCCGATTCGAGACGTCTACGGTGTGAACCTGATCGAGAACGCCCGAATCGGCTTCGAGCCCGCGGCCGATGGCACTGGGTGATATGCAACGGATCAACCAAGTCAACGGCGCGCTCTTGATCGCTGCGTTGGTGTCGGGATTCGGTCTCACGGGAGCCATCTCGATGACCAGGCCCCTTGAAACGGATGCCGGTGTGAACACGGTCGAGGACGCGACGGGCGAACACGTCGCGGTGCGCGACTACACGCGGATCGTCAGCACGAGCACAATCGCCGACCAGGTCCTGATCGAGATCATCGAGCCCGGGCGCCTGCTCGCCGTTAGCGGCCATACCCTCCGCACCCAGAGGTCTCGAACTTACGCAGACAAGGTTGGCGTCGAGCGCGCGCGGGACATCGAAACGATCATCGAGCTCCGGCCCGACATCGTTTTCATCAACAGCTTCATCGACCGACGCCAAGTGCAACGGCTCAAAGATGCAGGCTTGAACGTTTTCGATATGGGGGAGATGCAGGGGTTAGCGACGCTATTACTGAACATCCAACAACTAGCCGGCGTGCTCGGCGCGCCCGAACGCGGGCGGAAGCTCGCAGACGACTTCGTTCGGAAGCTGGGAGCAGTCTCTACGGGCCTCGGGGTTCAGGACAGACGACGCGGCATCTATGTAGGGATTCACGGCGATCGTCTCTACGGTGGGACCAGGGGAACCAGCTTTCATGACGTGCTCGTGGCCGGGGGCGTCATCGACATGGCCGCCGAAGCGGGTTTGCGCGGATGGCCGGCGTTTACCAACGAACAACTGCTCAGCCTCGACCCGCCATGGATCATCACCAACCCTGGTACCGAGCGCTCGCTTTGTCGGCATCCGGGTTTCGAAGCGCTATCGGCTTGCCGCACGGGGCAGATTCGCAGCATCGACGAACATCTGCTCACCGACCCTGGCTTGGGGATGCTGCAGGCGGCCGAAGCCGTGCACGCCGCGGTGTATGGCGAGGGAAGCTAGTCCAGGAGCGCGGCCAGCAGCTCGCTGTACGCATCGGTTCGCTTGAACTGGGGAAATTCTTCGGCGACGTTGTCCGGGCACCGAAACAAGATCCCGCGATCGGCTTCTTTCAGCATCGTGGTGTCGTTGTAGCTGTCCCCAGCAGCGTGCACTCGGAACCCGATGTCTTTGAGCCCGGCGACGGCCTTGCGCTTGCCGTCCGGGATACGGAGCCGATAGCCGGTCACCCGGTTTGTCTCGTCGGTCAACAGCTCGTGGCAAAAGAGAGTCGGCTGGCCGAGCTGCCGCATGAACGGCGAGGCGAACTGGTAGAACGTGTCGCTCAGTATGATCAGCTGCGTCCGGTCACGGAGCTCATCGAGAAACTCCCTTGCACCTGGTAGAGGCTCCATCGTGCCGATCACTTCATCGATGTCGGAAAGCTTGAAGCCGTGCTCGTCGAGGATCTCGAGACGACCACGCATGAGCTTGTCGTAATCCGGCTCGTCACGCGTGGTGCGTGTCAGGGCATCGATTCCGGTCTTCTCCGCGAACGCGATCCACACCTCTGGAATGAGGACACCTTCGAGATCGAGGCAGACGACGAGTGGCGGCA
>QMMB01000153.1 GCA_003647035.1 Deltaproteobacteria bacterium
CCGGATGGACCGGCGCACTCGGGACGTCCCCGACGGCGAGAGGCTCGGCCTCACGATTCTCGGCGTGTTCCCGCGGGTTGGCGAAGCCAGCTCCACGACCCCGAGTTACGGCCGGGGGCGCAGCAAGAGAAAACGCGTCGAGGTCGTGGAAAGCGTCGTTCAGATCGTCCACACCCACCCGATGTCGATGGCAGCCGAATCGTGCCGGACCGTGCGCACGAACCTGATGTTCATGGCGGCTGAGTCGCCCAACAAGACGATGGTCGTCACAAGCGCGAACCCGAAAGACGGCAAAACCACGGTCGCCACCAACATCGCGATCGCGCTCGCTCAAAGTGGACAGCGTGTACTGCTGGTCGATGCCGACCTGCGCCGCCCGAGCATCCACAAAGCGTTTGACGTCGACAATCGCGTCGGCCTGACCAGCGCCCTCGTGGGGGAGCGAAGCCTCTCTCAGGTCACCGCCGATGTGGGCATCGACAAGCTGTCTGTCGTCACCTGCGGGCCCTTGCCACCCAATCCGGCAGAGCTCCTGCATACCAAGCAGTTCTCACGCCTGCTCGAAGAGGCGGCGTCGCAATACGACCGCGTGATTTTCGACAGCCCGCCGCTACGAGCGGTCACGGATGCGGCGATTCTTGCGCCGCAGTGTGGCGGCGTTCTACTCGTCGTTCGCGCGCGGGCAACCACACGGGACGCGGTCATCTCGGCGATTCGAAGCCTCCGGGACGTCCGCGCCAACATCTTGGGAGGCGTCCTCAACGACGTGGACCCGACGAGCGGGGAACATGGTTACCTCGGCGGCAACTATTACCACTACTATCGAAGCGAAGAACACCCCGAGGAGGTCGACTCCGACGGCCACAGTCAGTCGGCTGCCTGAACCGCGCCGGACTTGGCCAGCACTGCGGCAAACGCCCTCTCGCTGCCTGCGTTCCACGCTCGTGCAAACTCGAGCGCGCGGTTGGCGACGGCGCGGCGTTCCGAATTGTCGCGTAGGAGTGCTTGGATCGCGCGCACGAGCTCGTCGGCCGTATCACCGATCACCAGCCCATTGCCATGCGCCTCCTCGAGCCCTTCAGCCCCAATGTGGGTGCTCACTGTCGCCATACCGCGCCCCATCGCCTCGATGGCTTTGATCTTCAGGCCCGTGCCAAACCTGTTGGGGACGATCGCGATATTGGCCTGATCGTAGGCCGCCGCGACATCGTCCACGACGGGCATCGTCTGCACACCCGGCGGAATGTCGACGACGTCGCACACAGGACCGGCGACCAGGAGCTTCACGTCCCCCGATACGTGAGGCCACACCTCTTCGAGAAAGAACTGGATGCCATCCACATTGGCTTGGTTGCGAGACCCGAGGAATAGCAGCCGATTCTCACGAGGCTCGCGGGGAAGGTGATCCAGTACGAAAACACGGTGACCGACGGTCACGACCTCGCGCTCCGACCGTGACTGGAACTCCTCCCGCTCTAGATCCTGGATGGCCAGCACCACATCGGCTCGCGAGAATGCAATAGCTTCCTCTTCGGGCGTCGTGGAAAAGCCCGTCCGGCGAAGGCCGAGCTTCCGTTGCCGGGCGAATCGATGAGCCAGGGAATCGTGCGTGTCGAGAATCTTGAGCACGTCGGGCCCGAACACCTCGAACGCCCGTGACTGATGGGCGTATTCCACCATGACCGCGTCGAACGCGTACTTCTGCTGAAGCGCTTCGAGGTACGTGTCGACCTCCTCGTCGTACCAGTCGTCGATCGCGAGCTCGTAGTCACTTGTCAGCGCTCCACGCAGCCGTCGAGCCGCGCGCGCCTGCAAGCTGGGCGGGTAGTGGTACGGAATGGGGTGATAGGCGGCACCCCAATGCTCCAGCATGGCCTCCCGATCGCCTCGGGTTTGCTCGATGTGCGCCAGATGCACCTCCCAACCGAGCCCGCCGGCGCGTTCGCATAAGTCGGCGATGCGCGCGCGGTTGCCTTTGTTGGTTGGATGCGTGGCCTCGGGTGTGATGACCAAAAGGCGTGGCGCCACCGAGGTCGGGTAGCGGGTAGAGAAGTTTCTAGCTTGCATGGCAGCAACCGCAGGCTGGGCCCGGGCAATCCGCGCGGCGAGATCGTCCCGATGTTCGATCAAAGCTTCGATCGCGCGCCGAATGCCACCAGGGTCGAGCGCCACAGACGGCGGCACGCCAAGCTCAGGCAGGTCGAAGTACTGCGACAAGCCCACAACCTTGCCTTGATATGCGATGGTGGCCGCAGGGGTACCGTTGCGCAGCGCGGCAATCACGAGATGCATGCGACCGCTGAACACGGCGTCGACCTGCGTGGTCAACCGCGACACGAAACGCGCTTGCAAGCGAAAGGACGGCCGGGCAAAGCGGGCCCGGTCCTGTGGCTCGAGCCTATCCGCGATCGCAGCAAGCAAATTGTCGTCGCTCATCTCCTGCGGTGTTTCGCGATAGTCGTGTGGGATGGCGACGATGGAGACGTCTTCCCGTTCACGAAAGATGCCAGTGAGAGCGGACGCATAAGCGGCCACGATGTCGTCGATGTCGGCGCCGACCGTGGATTTGAAGGCTCGATGTGACGCGTTGAAGCCAAGCACGATGTGTCCGTCAGCGCGACGGGCAGCGATCCACCCAAGCAGAGCAGCCTCGTCATCGTTCTCGGCACCTTCAGGTTCGAGGCCGAATGCAAGGTCCGCCACGAGCTCGACCGGGCGGCCGAGGTTCTGCGTCAAGCGCGCATGCGAAATCGGGTCGCGAGCGCAGAGGCGCACCGACGAGGGCAAATCACGGAGGGCGCTTAGCACCAGGGGCGAGGGCTCGGCGTTGAAAGAAAACCCGAGCACCGACACCTCGAGCCCGAGCTCGGCCGCGATGCGCAGGAGATTCACCCTGCGAAATGCAACAACCGGCGAGTAGTGGCCATCCAGAACATCGGCCCCGAGACACCACAATTGATCGTACTGCCTGAGGGTAGCGGCCACACCCGGCAGGCTTCGCAAGTACGAAGATCCGAAGAATCCAGAGAGGTCGAGATGCTCCGTTTCAGGCGGCTCGTTCGGCCAGCGATCACCTTCGACGAAGTCCACGATGCCCACGAGGTGGCGCTGGCGCGCGAGCTCATCCGTACACACGCTCATCATCGCCTCATCGCCGAGACTTCCCGTGTGAGACGGCGGAAGCAGAAGGGTGCGGAGTGGCCCCTCATCGCGCTGTCGACCGCGAAGCGCGCGCGTCGCACGGGCGGTTCCTACTGCTGCGCGGGCTTGGAAGTCTCGCCTCCAGGTCGTCATGCCGCCTCCGTCATGAAGCGGTCTGCCGGCTCAGCATCAGAGTGACTTTCGACCAGAGCTCCCGCACGAGCGCGGGCGCCAGTAGATACATACCCGCCGAGTAGACCGCCGCACCGACCGCGATGCTCAGAAATAACTCCGGCGCAGGACCGAGAGAGAGCCGTTGAACGACGCCGAGCGCGACCACCATGAGGGCAGACGAGAGCGCGGCAGGCGCGAAGTTCCTGAAGTAGTGTCGCGGAGACACGCCGATCAGATGGCGAAGCGCGAAGAGGTCGAGCGGGATCAACACGTACGCTCTGATGACATAAGCGGCGGCGACTGCAACGATGCCCCACCGAACCGCGATGAAGAACGCCACGACGTTCACCGTCGTATGTACGGTCAAGAGCTTGAGGCGAATGTCGGGCCTCCCAATACCGACGTAGACCGCGAAATTGTAGTAACTGATGGCGTGCACGACGCCGATGAGCGCGAGGATTCGGAGCACGATGCCGCTCTGCGTAAACTGCTCGCCGAATATCAGGGGGACCGCCGTGGGCGCCACGACGGAGACTCCGATGAAGACCGGCGTGGCAACGACGCTGGCCGCCTGCGTGGAGCGGTAGAACGCCTCGCGCATGCGATCGGGCTCTCGCTGGAGACGCGAAAACGCCGAAAACGCGACGACCGTTCCGGTCTTCGCCATGACCTGGGTCATCACGCCAAGAACACGATAGGCGACCGCGTAGTAGCCGAGGGCCACCCCGCCTAGAAACATGCCGATGAGAAAGTCGTCCGACCGTCGATTCAGAAAGTCCAGCAGGCTCGCGCCCAGCAGGTGAAGGCTGAACCCCAGGAGATCCCGCAAGTGACGCATGGAGAATGTGAGCCGCGGCCACCAAGCCGCAGCACCCCACACCGCGAGGACCTCCGCTAGACCGCCTAGGAGTTGCTGAACGACCAACGCGTAGACGCCCCATCCCGCGAAGGCGGCGACCACACCGGCCACCCCACCCACGAAGGCCCCGAAGATCGAGCGAACGGCGAGAAGGCGAAACTCCAATCGCCGCTGCAACAAGCCCACTGGCACCGCAACCAGAGCACGAAGCGGAAGGATGGCAGACAGCCAACGCACCACCGGCGCCAGGTCCGGAGCATGGTAGAGCTTCGCGACCCACCCGGCGGACGCCCAAAGCGCTGCTCCCATGAGCGCGCTCAGGACGATGTTGGTCCAAAAGGCCGTACTCTCGTGGGCGGGCTCGAGGTGCTCGCGCTGCGTGATCGCGGTGGAAAAACCCTGCCGCACCAGCACCTCCAGGAGCGCGATGAATACACCCGCCATCGCCACGAGCCCAAAGTCGGCTGGCGTCAGTAGCCGCGCCAGGATGACGAACACCGCGAGCGAAAGGCCCCGACCGCCGACCGATTGAATGACGGTCCAGAAGACTCCCTTTACCGCCCGGCGCTCGAGATCGCTCACGAGAGCTCCCGCGTCGCGCGCTCGAAACGGGCTCGACGCGCTCGAAACGCGACGTCCAGGAGTGGCCGGTCTCGGCGCCAACGGTCGCGCTCATCCTCGGATGTGCTCTCCCAAACAGCCGCGAGCTCGTCTCCCTCGGCCAACTCGACGACTCGCTGGTACACGCCCTGGAGCACGACGTGGGTTCGGGGATCGAGCGGCGGCACGCCGCGAAGCCAGTCGAGGGCAACCAGTGCAGCGCCGAAGTCAGCCAAGAGTTGCACCGGCCCGTTCGCACGGCGCGTAACCCCGACGAGATACCCGAGGGCTGCGCCGAGTACGTGGATGTCCTCGACCGTACGAAAAGGCTTGACGTATTCAGTGAAACCGTCACCAGGCAATCGCTCTCCTGCTCGCACTTGCACATGGCGAAGCTCGAGACGCGCATGTGGAATCTCGGGAGCGAAAGGCGTTGGGGGGTGCACCTCGAGCGTGACACCTGCGCGGTCAGCGGGAATCCGGACGAGGGCCAAATCGGGCCGGCCGTCAGGCTTCTCACCAACCTTGGCAGCCACGAGCAAGTCCTTGGCCAAGTTGCCGAAGGTGACGAAGGTCTTGGTTCCGTTGAGCTCGTCTCGCCCCCCCACCCGCTCGAGCGTCGTCTTCATCGCGCGTGGATGCGTTCCTTCGTCCTCCGTGACGCACAGCGCGCACGGCAGCCGGGTTCCCGGAGACAGTTGCTGCAGGGCGGCCGGGTACCCCGCCGCGAACGCGAGCCCTAGGCGGTCGACGCGCGAGGCGGTAAGCACGGCCGCAGCAAAAGGTGCCGCCCCCGCGTCGCGAGCGGCTTGGTACGCACTCCAAACCCACCCTAGATCCCGTTCCGGCTCCGCTTCAGCGCCCGCCCCGAGAACATCGAGCAATTCCGGCCCGGTCTCTCCCACGGCGGGAAGGTAGCACCCGGGCATTTCGTCAGCGACATCTCGTTGACGAGAGCCGGAAAGACCGCGATAATTCCCCCTCTCGACTGGCACGGAGCGGGCTCTATGTAGTCGAGACGAAGCAACCCATCGGAGGAAGAACAAGCCATGTCAGAGCTCAACGGCAGCAAGACCCACGAAAATCTCAAGGCCGCATTTGCGGGCGAGTCCCAGGCGAACCGGCGCTACCTTTACTTTGCGAAGGTCGCCGACGTCGAAGGGTACCCTCAGATTGCAGGCAATTTCCGCGACACGGCGGAGGGGGAAACCGGCCACGCGCACGGACACCTCGACTACCTCAAGAAAGTTGGCGACCCTGCCACGGGTCTGCCCATCGGAGACACCTCCCTCAACCTCGCCGCTGCAGTTGCTGGCGAGACCTACGAGTACACCGACATGTACCCAGGCTTCGCGAAGACCGCGCGTGAAGAGGGCCACAACGAGATCGCCGACTGGTTCGAAACCTTGGCCAAAGCCGAGAAGTCCCATGCGGGACGCTTCCAGCTACTTCTCGACGACCTCTCCTGATTTGGACAGGCCGATTTCGTACCAACCCACAGACGGGCTGAGTTACGACCCTAGCGAAGCGAAGTACTGGGACGAAGAGGCGCTCGGCAAAGAAATCGAGCGCGTCTTCGAGGTCTGCCATGGCTGCCGCATGTGCTTCAAATACTGCGACTCGTTTCCGACTCTGTTCTCCGCAATCGACGACGAACACGACGGTGAGGTCCGCAAGCTGACGCCGCTCGATACGGAGCGCGTCATGGACGCGTGCTTTCAATGCAAGCTCTGCGAAGTGCAGTGCCCGTACACCCCGCGGGACGGGCATGAGTTTCAAGTCGACTTCCCCAAGCTCGTGCACCGCTACGACGCGATCCGACACCGCAAGCACGAACAACCCCACAAGCTACGGCTCAAGGTCCTCGAAGACCCTGACCGCGCGGGTGCGATGGCGCGCGCGAGCTTTGGCGTCGCGAACGTGATGAACCGTGTGGGCATCCACCGGTGGTTCATGGAGAAGCTCGTCGGGATCGATCGGCGGAAGTTGCTCCCCGACTTCACGCAGACGACGTTCGAGTCGTGGGCGAAGGGCGCGGGGTTGATGGACAAGGGCGTCGGCGGCGAAGCGGTCATCTTCCAAACCTGCTACGTCCAAGGCAACGAGCCCCAAATCGGGATGGACACGGTCGAGGTGCTCGAGAAGAACGGCGTGGACGTTCGATGCGAGAAGGGGCTCGAGTGCTGTGGCATGCCCGCCTGGGAGGGCGGCAACCTCGAGCTGCTCCGCAAGAAAGCCCACGCGAACCTAGACCGCTTGATGCCGCACGTGGAGGCCGGGGCGAAGGTGATCGCCCTCAACCCGACGTGCTCGATGATGCTCCGCCGCGAGTATCCGGAGCTGCTCGAGGGAGAAGACCGGAAGCGCGCGTGGAAGCTCGCCGAGGCGGTAGCGGACCCGAGCGAGTTCCTGTGGTCGTTGCGTAACGAGCCGCGGTTCAACACGGACTTCCAGAGCTCTCCAGGGAATTCAGTCGCGTATCACGCACCGTGTCATCTCCGCACTCAGGGGGTCGGCTTCAAGGGACGCGACCTCCTTCGAAAGATTCCAGGGGTTACGCCGGTCACCGTCATGGAGTGCTGCGGTCACGATGGCACGCACGCGATGACCGTTGAAGGGTTCGAATATTCGATTCGGGTCGGGCAGAAGGCGTTCGACGGGATGGCGGAAGCAG
>QMMB01000154.1 GCA_003647035.1 Deltaproteobacteria bacterium
ACCATGACGAGGCTTTTCGCTGACGCCTTGCCGGAAGGCTCCTCGACGAGGATCACGGACACTCGCAAGACGACACCAGGCTTGCGAGCCTTCGAGCGCTACGCGGTGCGATGCGGCGGCGGTTACAACCACCGCGAAGACTTGGGCGCGGCCATCCTGATCAAAGACAACCACATCGCCGCTGCTGGCGGATGCACGCAGGCGATCGAACGGGCGCGCGCGTATGCTCCGCACACCTGTCGCATCGAATGCGAAGTCGATACCCTAGCCCAACTCGAAGAAGCGCTCACGGCCAAGGCCGACATCGTCATGTTGGACAACTTCACCGACGAAGAGGTGCGCGACGCGCTCGCGCTGATCAACGGCCGCGCCATCGTCGAAGTGTCCGGCGGGATCACACTCGAACGTGTGGCCGCGCTCGGCACGTTGGGGGTCGACGTGATCAGCGTCGGGGCGCTCACCCACTCGTCGCCTTCATCTGATCTCGGGCTCGACTGGGGCTAAGCCATGATCGAAGACCTGAAGCCCGAAAGACTCCGCGAACGCTTCGCTGGAAACTGGGGCAGCTCGTTGACTGTACACGAAAGCACCGCGTCCACGATGGACGACGCGTCGGCCGCGGCGGCTGAAGGTGCAAAGGACGGACACCTGGTGTTGGCCGACCAGCAGACGCGAGGGCGAGGCGCGCACGGTCGGCAGTGGCTGTCTCCCCCCGGCTCCGACCTCTACCTCTCCGTGGTAACCCGACCCACGGTCGAGCCCGCCTCGACGGCGCTCATCACCCTAGCAACAGGGCTCGGGGTGCGGGACGCTGTAGCGAGCCTCCTGCCTGGTCGTTCCGTCCTGGTGAAGTGGCCCAACGATATCTGGATCGAGCGCCGCAAGTGCGCCGGCGTGCTGGTCGAGAGCCGAACGGTGGGTATGCGAATCGATTCGGTCATCATCGGCGTGGGGCTGAACGTGAACCGCACGCAGTGGCCGCCCGAGCTCGCAGGCGCGGCGACCTCTCTGCGAGCCGAGCGCGACGGAAAAGAGAGTTTCGACCGAGCCGACGTGCTGGCCGCCCTCCTCTCTCATGTCGAGCGATGGGTGACGCGCTTCGCCCGGGACGGCGCAGCGGTCGTGGTGGATGCCCTGAGGCCGGCCTTGGCGCTCGTCGGGGAGCGGGTTCGCTGGGAGGACGGCGACGGGGTGTTCGACGGCATCGATCCGGACGGGGCGGCGCGCGTACGAACAGAGGCTGGCGTGGTGTCCCTTCATGCGGCGCATATCGAACCGGTCGCGCGCTGAGCGCTGCACTTGCCAGCGCGCGAATTGCGCACCAGAACGGTCGTATGGCGCACGCGCGCGAGCTCAAGTGGCTAGAACGCTCGGTGGGCGTGCTGTCGCTTAGCGACCGCGCGATCATCTCGGTCAGTGGCGACGACGCGCGCGAATGGCTGCAGGGACAGCTCACCAACCAGCTCGAAGGCGTCGAGCCCGGAGGCTCTGTGTACGCGTTCGTGCTCACCCTCAAAGGACGGATCCTGGCCGATGTCTATGCGTTGGTTCGCGACGACGACGTGTGGCTCGACGTGCCGACCGCCCAGGTTAGCGCCCTGCTCGAACGCTTCGACCGGTACATCATCATGGAGGACGTCGACCTCGAGGCCCGGAACGACCTGCACGCGATCGCGGCGCAAGGGCCCAGCGCAGACGAGGTGGCCGAGGGTGGCTGGCCTGCCGATCGGCTCGGAGTCGGCGGCCGGCAATGGGTAGTCTCGAACGACCAGCTCGAGTCGGAGCTCGAACGATTGACCGCACGCGGTCGGGATCTCGGGGGCGGCTGGGTGAGCGACCAGGCCTGGAACCACGCTCACGTACTGCGCGGGCGACCACGGTTCGGGGTCGACTTCGGCGAGCAGACCTATCCCCAAGAGAGTGGGCTGAGCCCAGTGGCCGTGTCGTTCAACAAGGGTTGCTACATCGGTCAGGAGACGGTGGTCATGCTCGAAAACCGGGGAAAGGCGCCCAAGGTCCTCTGGCGCTGGGCGGTCGAAAGCGACGAGCCGCCCGAGGCGAACGCCCCGATCACATTGGCGGGCACCGTCGTCGGCGAGATCACGTCGGCAGTGCCAGGGCCCGACGGAGTGTCCGCGCTGGGCTTTCTCAAGCGCGGGCACCAGGCAGAAGGGCCCGAGGGTTTCACGATCGGCGGTGCGCCCGCGCAAGCGATCGGCCCCGTAGAAGAGGGCCCAGGGGTGTGTTCCCCGCCCACGTGACGGTACGGAATGTGCTCTGCTGGCGTAAACCGAGGCTCGACCCTATAGTGGTGGGCAAAGGAGCCCCATGCTGACCCTCACCGACCGAGCCGCCGAGAAAGTCAAAGAGATCCGAGACGCCGACGACAGCCTGAACGAGCAAGGCCTGCGTGTGCGTGTAATTGGCGGTGGTTGTGCGGGTTTTTCGTACGATCTGTTCTTCGAGGACGAGACCACGGAGATGGACCAGACCTTCACCTCGCATGGCATTTCCATCTACGTGGACATGATGAGTGCGCAGTATGTGGAAGGTACCGAGATCGACTACGTCGAGGGCCTGCAGGGCGCTGGGTTCAAGTTCGTAAATCCGCAGGCCAAACAAACCTGCGGATGTGGCTCTAGCTTCGCCACCTGATTTCTCAATCATTTCATCCGCTAAGCCGACCCTGAGGGGCTCCTTACGCGTGGCGGCCCGCGGCGGCTCTACCTGAGAGAGCAGTTGACAGACCCGGGTGACGTAACGTAACCAGAGGATCCGCATACGGGCTATTACCATGCAGTCATCCGCATCCCTCGACCGCTACATTCAACAGGTTCGCGCGATCCCGAAACTGTCGCGCGAAGAAGAGCACAAGCTCGCCATCCGCGCCCGGGACGGGGACCAAGACGCCGCGGACCGGCTCGTCGAAGCCAACCTCCGTTACGTGATCGCCATTGGCCTTCAGTACCGGCGGTACGGAGTGACGCTCGGCGACCTGATCGCCGAAGGCAGCGTCGGCTTGGTGACGGCGGTTCGCAAGTTTGATCCGCATCGTGGCACGCGGTTCGTGACCTACGCGGGATATTGGATTCGGGCGTTCGTGCTCGAAGCGGTCGTTCGTTCGAGCACGATGATCGGCGCCGGCTCCGGGCCATTCCGATCGAAGCTGTTCTTCCGCTTGCGCCGAGAACGGGCGCGACTGTCGAATCTCATCGCCGATCCCGAGGAGCTGATTGCGCAGCTGGCCTCCGACTTCGACACAACCCCCGAGAAAATGGCCGGGCTGCTGCGTCGGCTCGACCAACGCGAGATATCGCTCGACGGCCCGGCCTACCACGACTCGGACGCCACGCTCGTCGAAATGCTCCCTGGAACCTCGGAGCCCCAGGACCTGGTGGTCGAGCGACGAAGGCGGCAGAGCGGCATCGAGTTACGGCTCGAAGGCGCGTTGTCGGTGCTCGACGATCGCGAACGGCTCATCGTCGAAAAGCGCATCTTGAGTGACGACGCGGCATCGCTGGCCTCACTCGGGCGGGAGCTCGGCGTCAGCCGCGAGCGTGCCCGCCAGCTCGAAGCGAGAGCGAAAAAGAAGCTCGCCGAGGAGCTGAAGGACCTCGCCCCTGCGGCGTAGCCTACCTGTTCAAATGTAGGGGGTCCCCTTACCCGCTCCCTACTTTCGACTACTCCCCAAGAGCCCGGTGCGATCTTCGCGGAGCCGGGGTAGCATGTAGGCCAGATGGCGTTCGAGGAAGGGGACATCACGCTGCTGCGTCGAGATGCGATGCAGGAGCTAGGGCAAGACGATCTCGTCGAAGAGCCCGATGTCAGAAATCCGCCCGCTGTGCCCGGCCGCGTGTCGGGCGCGCCGCCCAAGCCTGTGCCCGCCAAGGTCGACGTTGCACGTCGAGCGCGCGACTGGGTCGAGGAGTGCGAGCAAGAGTTGCGCCAGCAGCCGGACGTTCGGCGAGCGGCGAGGTTGTACTTCGAAATGGCGCGCACCTGCGAAGGCCCGCTGAAAGACACACGCCGCGCACTTCAGTACTACCAAGCGACTCTGGAACGGTCGCCGGACTACGTGCCGGCGATACGCGCCGCGCGCCGACTTCTTCTTGGCGCGCGCATGTTTATCGAAGCGCTCGCACTGTTCGACGCGGAGGCGCGCGTGACGCGGCAACCCCGCGACAAGGCCACGCTGTTCTTGTTGAAGGGACGCCTACTCGAAGACGTGCTCGGTAATCGCGAGGCGGCCGCAGAGGCCTATCACACAGCGAGAGCGCTGGATCGTTCGCACGCCGCGATCCTGCGTGCCACGGAACAGCGCTCGTTTGCCGAGAGAAGCTGGTCCGATGTGGACCGGAACCTTGCCGAGCTCGCAAATTCGGCGGCCGCGGATGATGGGCACCGTGCAGCGTTGATCATCCGTCGCGCTCAGTTGCTCGAAAGCCGGCAGCAACGTCCCGAACAAGCCGCCGAGCTCTACGAGACGGCGCTACAGCTCGACCCGACGGCCGTCATCGCGGTCCAGGCTTTGAAACGCCTGTACTACGGGCAACGTCGTTGGCGGGACTTGATCCGAACGCTCGAAGCGGAGGCCCAGTTGGCGACCGAGCCGTCTTCAAAGGCGTCTTCGCTATATCGCGCCGCGCGTATTCATGCGGAGCATCTCGGGAATCGAGACGAGGCTATCCGCGTCCTCGAGCAAGCGCGGAGCCTGCGTCCCACCGACCCGTTGATTCTCGGCGAGCTAGCGCGGCACTATGAGGCCGGCCAACGGCTGCAAGCCTTGGTCGAGACCCTCGAAGCGCTGACCGAAGCCAGCGAGGACGAGGCGGAGAAGCTCACCCACACGCAACGCATCGCTCGTCTGTACGAAGAGGAGCTGAGCGATGTGGACCAGGCGATCCACTGGCACGAGAGGGCCATCGAGCTCGACCCTACTTCGCTGTCGAGCTTGCAAGCTCTGAGCCTCCTCTACAGGATTCGTGGCGCGTGGCCAAAGCTGATCGGCATGTGCCTTCAAGAGGCGCGCTACACGACCGATGCACAACGGCGCGCCGACTCGCACGCCCGCGCGGCCGAGATCTACGAAACCAGGTTGGATGACATCGATGACGCGATCGATCACTACCAGCGCTCGCTCAACGCGATGCCCGACCACCCTACAGCGTTCAAGGCGCTCACGCGTCTGCTCTCTGACGTGAACAAACCCAAGGAGCTCGTTCAACTCTACGAGGACGCTTTGGACCGGACGACGGGGACACGAGCGGTGTCGTACTTGCTCAAGATCGCGCAGCTCCACGAAGATGTGCTCGGGGAGCATGGGCTCGCGGCCCAAACGTACAAGCGTGTATTGCAGCAGGACTCCGGACACCTTGCCGCGGTCCACGCGTGGCAGCGCTCTGCGGCGCGCGCGCACCGGTCTCGAGAGCTCCTCGAAGCGCTCGACTACGAGATCGAGCTGACTGTCGAACGGGACCGGCTTGTCGCGCTCCTGCACCGGGCCGGAGAAGTGCTCGATGAGCAGCTGGATGACCGCGACGAAGCGATCTCCCGATATCGTCGCGCCCTCGACAAGGACCCTCGTCACGTGCCAACGCTCTCGAGCCTAGGGCGCCTGTACTACGCGGCGGGGCGTTGGAACGACCTGCTCGAGATCTACGGCCAGGAGTTGAAGCTCACCTCCGCCAAGACTCGGCGGGTCGCCCTGTTGCAGAAGATGGCCGAGATCTCTCGGGACCGCCTCGGGAGCGACGAGGATGCGCTGCGGTATCATCGCGAGGCGATCAAAGTCGACCCCGCCCACGCGCCGTCACTGCAGGAGCTCGCACGGCAACTCCGGGAGCGAGGCGATTGGGAAGAGTTGGTCGATGTCTTGGAGCTCCAGCTTCGCAACTCGGGGGCTTCTCGCCTCCGCGCGCGTGCCGCGTTTCTCCTTGGGCAGGTATACGAGGAACACCTCGATGATCGAACCAAGGCGGTGGCGTCCTTCGAGGCTGCGATTGCGGCAGACACGAGCTATCGACCCGCCATCGACGCGCTCGCCCGCGTTCGGGCCGAAGAACACGACTGGACCCATCTCCTTGCTGATCTCGAACGCGAGCTAAAGCTCACCGAGGAGCCCACGCAACGCATTGCTTTGTTTGCTCGAAAGGCGCAAGTGCTGGAGCGACAGGACAAGCACCGGCAAGCGATCCAGGCCTGGGAAGACGTGCTTGCAGTCGACTCGAAGCATCTCGGCGCTCTGTTGGCGCTCGAACAACTCCATCGGCAGGTCGGCGCGTGGGAGTCGTTGTGCGCCGTGTACTCGACGCAGTCTGAAGTCTTGGAAGACCCCGCCGGCCGTGTTTCGGCGCTCTACGAGCTCGCACGCCTGTTGGAGCATCAGGGGCTCGGAGAGTACGACGACATCGTCGGGGCATACCGCCGCGTCCTCGGACTGGTCCCCACCGACCTCGGGGCCCTGCTCGAGCTCGAGCGATTGGCGACGGGTCAACGGGATGCCGGTCTCCTGCGGGAGATCGACACCCTGGTTGCGAACTCCGCTCACGACCCGGCCGTCGTAGCGGCGCATCGCGCGCGTCTGGCCGAGCTCGTGGAGGGTGAAGAAGACACCCAAGCGATCGAGCAGTTCCGCGCTGCGGCAATCGCCGACCCTTATCACATCGGTGCGGCGCGCGGGCTCACGCGAGTGGCCCAGGAGACTGATGACCCCGCCGCGCTCGTCGACGCCCTTCGGCGCGAGGCAGAGGCCGAGCGTGACGCAAAAGCCGCGTCCGAGCTCTTCGTGCAAAGCGCGGTGGTTCGACTGGAACGCGTCGGGGACCACGACGGCGCCCGAAGGGATTTCGAGCAGGCGCTCGAGCTGTGGCCCGACTCTCTTGGAGCGGCGGACGGTCTCACCGACGTGCTCACGATCGACGCAGGCTGGTCGCCCCTCGTGGATCGACTCTCTCAGGCCGCGGCAGGTGCTCGCTCCGTCGACAGGGCGAGCGCGCTTTGGCTTGCGGTGGCGCGGGTGCAGAGCGAAGAGCTCGGTGAGCTACCGGCAGCGATACGAACGCTCCAACGCGTCCTGAAAGTAGAGCCGCGTCATCTCGATGCGTTGGAACGGCTATCGAACCACTTCGAGGCCAACCAGTCGTGGCATGAAGCGGCCGCAACGATGGAACAACTGCTCGCCGCGGCACCCGAGAACAAGCGCGCGCGACGAGTTCTGCTCGGGATTGCCCGCCTATACCGCGAGCGATTGAACATGCCGGATCGGGCACTGCGGCACGTTGAAGCCGCGCTCGCGTCGGAGCCGGCGCATGCAGGGGCGTTGCAAGAGCTTTCGCTCGTACATGAAGCACTCGGACAATTGCCGGAGGCGTTGCAGGTTGCGCGCCATCTGCTCGATGTGAGCGACGGCCAGGAACGTGG
>QMMB01000155.1 GCA_003647035.1 Deltaproteobacteria bacterium
ACCAGCGCAGGCCCGCGAATCCCGACGTCGATAGGGAGGTCCTCGCGGCGGTAGACCGGCGCTTGCACGAACGCTCCACCTGACCAAAGCGTTGCAGTGCGTTCGGGCTTGCCGGAGCCTGGCTTCGCCGGGGGGAGCGCCGGCTTGCCGCCGCTCAGCTCCACTGTGACGCGAAGCGTGGCCGCTTCGATGGGGTGCTCGCGCCGGACGTATCCGAACTCGCGCCGATGAGACGCCTCGAACGCCACGCGCATCGCGTTCGCGTCGCCCCAGTCGACCGCCAGCGCCGTTTCCGTGCCCCGGTAGCGAAGCGCGACTTGTCGACGGATGTGCCATTCGGCCCGAGGCCCGGAGTCCTTTTCGAGTGCGGCACGTCCCGAAGCCTCGAGCTCCATGAACGCGGTCTGCCATCGTTCGGGCAGCGGTCGTTTCAAACTCGCCCGTCCTGCGTCTCGCTCCCCATGCCATTCGAAGTTGGCAACTCCCATTCCGAATGCCGACAGCACGCCTGCGTACGGATGGAACACCAGACTTCGTATCCCCAGTCGCCGCGCAATGAGGCACGCGTATTGGCCGCCTGCGCCGCCGAAGACGACCATACCGTGCGTGCGCACATCATGCCCGCGGCCGACCGATACCTTCTGAATTGCGGCGGCCATGTTCTCGACGGCGACGCGGAGGAAGCCGTGCGCGACGTCGGAGGAGGTTCGCTCGATACCGGCCTCGCGAAGGGACTCCACGATCTCATCCAGCTTCTCGAGAGGCCTTTGTTCGTCGAGGGCAAAAGGGAATCGGTCGGCCGCTATGCGTCCGAGACAGAGCGCCACATCGGTCAGCGTGAGATCGCGTCCATCGGGGTTCCCGTAGCAAAGCGGTCCGGGGTCTGCCCCAGCGCTTTGGGGACCGACCGTCATGCGTTGCCCTTCGAGTGTGCAGATCGAACCGCCTCCTGCCGCGACCGTATGAAGCTCGATCATCGGCGCGCGGATCCGGATTCCGCCAATCTGGCTTTCGAACACCCTTGCCACCTCGCCGTCGTAACGCGATACGTCGGTGGACGTTCCGCCCATGTCGAAACCGATCACTTCCGCGAGACCGAGCTCTGCGGCGACCGCACCTGTGGCGACGACGCCGGCGGCTGGACCCGAAAGCACCGCGTCGCGTCCGATGAAGTCCGATGCATCGACCAAGCCCCCGTTGCTTTGCATCATTCGTAGGCGACCAACCCCGAGCTCTTTCTCGAGCTCGGCCACGTAGTGCGTGAGCAACGGCGTGAGGTACGCATTGGCCACCGCGGTATCCGTGCGGCCAAGCAGCCCGATCTCATTTGAGATGTCGCTGGACACCGAAACGTGCGAGAAGCCTGCATCCGTCGCGATCGCGGCCACTTGATGCTCGAGGCCGCCGTCGCAGTGCGCGTGGATCAGCGCGACCGCCACCGATTCGGCGCCTCGACCGCGTGCTTCTTCGAGGGCCAGGCGGAGCGCCGTCGCGTCGAGCGTCTGAAGGATCGAGGCATCGGCGGCCATCCGGGCACCCACCTCGATGACCGCGTCGGCGAGCGGCGCCGGTCTCTCGATGTCGAGCGCAAATAGCTCGGGTCGCGTCTGATCGCCGAGCAGGCTCAAGTCCCCGAGCCCTTCGTTCGCGACCAGGACGCAGCGGCAGCCGTCACGCTCGAGCAAAGCGTTGGTGGCGAGTGTGGTGCCCATCCGCACCTCGCTCGGAGGAATGGGCTCGTGTGGCCCAAGGCCCAGCAGAGCGCGGATGCCCTCGAGCGGCGCCCCGTCCGAGGAGAGGACCTTGGTCACCCGGAGGGCGCCCGTGGCGGTGTCACGATGGATGCAGTCCGTGAACGTCCCTCCACGGTCGATCCAGAACTGGTGCCGGGGGGCTGGCCTTGCCATCGAGCTGTGCATCGAAGCACGGCCGCCGACGGGGTCAAGAGATACGCCGCGATCGGCCCCTCGGCGTGCGGAGCCCACCCGAATAGCTTAGAAGAACACCACAAATGGCCGTTCCGACCCCGACCGACTGCAATTTTCTGGTTTTCAAATGAGTTTCCTGGACTTATACAGGCCAGCAAGTCAATGAATCTGAGGACCATGGACACGGAAGAATTCACTGTTTCGTCCGTGATACCTGCAAGCCCAAACCGTATTTATTCCGCGTGGATGGACGAGCGCCATCACACCGCGTTTACAGGTGCGCGGGCTACGGTGGACCCTTGGGTAGGCGGCCGAGTCGTTTCGGACGATGGTTTCATCGATGCCACGCACGTCTACCTGGTGACTGGTAGTCGGATCGCGATGACCTGGCGGACCCGGGATTTTCCCAAGGGTTCCAACGACTCGCATGTAGATATCACGTTTGAGCCCGTGGCTGGCGGGACCAAGATCGAGGTCACCCAAACCAAGATCCCTCCTGGCCTCGGCAAAGCGTGCGAGAAGCTCTGGAAGAAGCTCTACCTCGACTCGATGGTCAAGTACTTCGGCGAGCCGGAGGCCATGCGGGCCGCCTACAAGGCCGCGAAGAAGGCCGGGCATCTGCCGCTGTCTGGCATCAAGGCGAGCCGACCGGCGCCGCGTCGGCCGTTCGTTCCGCCGTCGCAGCTTCCGGTCGAAGAGCCGGACGAAGACGACGAGGAGGAAGAGGAGAAGCCCAAGAAGAGTCGCAAGCGTGTCGAGTCCAAGACGATCGACCTTCGGGAGCTCGCGCGGGCGCAGGCCGCTGCGCGCAAGGAGGCGGTGAAGCGGAAGGCTGAGCTCAAGAAGAAGGCAGACGCCGCCCGCCGCCTAGCAGAAGCCGCCACGAAGAAGGTCGAGGCCAAGAAAAAGGCGGAGCTGCTTAGAATGGAGAAGGCCGAAACCAAGCGAAAGGCCGCCGAGAAAAAGAGGGCGGAGCTCGAAAAGAAGCGGGCTGCTGCGCAGAAGAAGGCTGAAGCCAAGAGGAAGGCCGACGCGCTGAAGCAGAAGAAGGCGGCCGCGAACAAGAAAGCCGACGGGATCAAGCGCAAGAAGGCAGCCGCGAAGAAGAAGGCGGCCGCGAAGAAGAAGGCGGCCGCGAAGAAGAAGGCGGCCGCGAAGAAGAAGGCAGCCGTGAAGAAGCGCGGAGCCCCGAAACGACGAGCTACGACGAAGAAGCGACGCAAGCCGACCAAGAAACGGGCGGCGACCAAGAAGCGCGGCAAGGCGGCGAAGAAGCGCGGCAAGCCGGCCAAGAAGCGCACGAAGGTGACGAAGAAGCGCGCGGCCCCGAAGAAGCGCGGCAAGGCGGCGAAGAAGCGCGGCAAGCCGGCCAAGAAGCGCACGAAGGCGGCGAAGAAGCGCGCGGCCCCGAAGAAGCGAGGCAAGGCAGCGAAGAAGCGCACGAAGGTGACGAAGAAGCGCGCGGCCGCGAAGAAGACCCGCAAGGCCAAGAAGACCAAACGCCGTTCGTCGCGCCGCTAAGGTGCGGCTCAGCCGCGCAGTGTGAGAGCGGTCTAGCCCAGGGGCGATTCGGCTTGGCGGCGCATGGCATCAAAAAGCGAGTCGAGGGCGCGGTGTTCTTCTGCGCGCTCGATGATGGTGATTTCCTCGAGCTGTGCATCGCGTGGGCTCGCGGCGAGCCATAGCTGCATGCTTTGTAGCGCGGGCAATAGGCCCATGCTGCGGCCCGGCAACGCCAGCGCAGCGTTCGACACCTTGGACTCGGTCAGCGCATTCGCGATTAGCGTGCAGGCGCGCTTCGCTACGTGCGCGTCGAACGCCGTGCTCGCTCCCAACCCGACGAGCAGCACTCCTTCGGATTTCCGATTCTGCGGTGTGGTCACCAATGCCTTCTCACCGAAGCGCCCGTCGAGATAGCCAGCCATGAGCTTCCGCGAGAGCGTTCCGCAAAGCCTCCAATCGATGAGCCCCGTTGCGCCGCGCAAAGGGCGTTCGTCGGAGAAGAACGGCAGGACAATGAGCTCGGTTTGAAGCTCGTCCAGGCTTTGTGAGGAGGAGGCAATGAAGTCGTACGCGATCACCACTTGCCGAGTTCGGTCGCAATTCGGTCCAGGACTCCGTTCACGAAAGAACCGCTGCCTTCCGATCCGAACCGCTTGGCCAGTTCGACGGCCTCATTGAGCGTTACGCGTTTGGGGATGTCGTTCATCTCGCGCAGTTCGACGATGGCGACGCGCAACACGTTGCGGTCGACGATCGGCATGCGCTCGAGGCGCCAATGGTGGCTCGCGGAGCGGATGAGCTCGTTGACTTCGTCCTCGTGGTCGGCGAAGGCGCGAACCAGTTGGTTGGCGAAGTCGGCTCCTTCGGGCGGTTCGCCGTCACCCGTGAGGTGGCCCCAGTACGACTTGATTGCCTGGGTGTCACTCACGCTCGACACATCCATGAAGTACAGGATGCTCAGCGCGGCTTCACGACCTTTGCGTCGTGATCCCATCGTCCGCAAGCTTCCTGTCGAACACCGCCATCTCGATTGCAGTCAACGCGGCGTCCCGCCCCTTGTTGCCATGCACACCGCCCGCGCGATCCAACGCCTGGGTCTCGTCGTCCGTCGTGAGGACGCCGAAGACCACCGGAATGCCCGTGTCCAACGTGACGCGACCAAGGCCGAGAGCGGTGCCCTCGGAGACGTACTCAAAATGGGGCGTGCCTCCCCGAATGATGGCACCGAGCGCGACCACGGCGTCGAATCGCTTGCTTCGTGCGAGCTGCTGTGCGGCATACGGAAGCTCCCACGCGCCGGGGACCTCGACGATGTAAACCGATTCGCCCGGCACGCCGTACTCCGAAAAGCACGTTTTCGCGCCCTCAAGGAGCTTGCTCACCACCTGCTGGTTGAAACGAGACCAGACGATCGCGAACTGCGCGCTTGACGGCGCTTCGACTCCGACGAGCGGTTGGTTGCGGTCAACGCTCACGTCGCGGCCTTCTCTTGTTGCTTTTGGGTGGGACTCAGTTTGCCGCCGGGCGAGACTAGAAGCTGTTCGATCACATTGAGCCCGTACGCGTCGAGGCTCGGAATGCGCCGCGGACGATTGGTGAGCACCCGCAACTGCTCGAGCCCGAGGTCGGAGAGAACCTGGGCGCCAAAGCCGTACTCCCGAAGGACGACGCCTGGTTCCTCGGGTGGCCGAGTGATCGGTTCGTCGAGATAGAAGGCGAGATCGGTTTCCGGATCGGGGTGTCCCGGCATGAACAGGATGACGCCATTGCCGGCACGTTCGATTGCCGCGACGCAGTCGGTAATATGTACGCGGTCGCCCATTCGTACTTGAAACGCGTCGCCAAGCACACTGCCGCGGTGCACTCGCACCAGCGTTGGCTGCGAGGTGATATCGCCGAAGCTCAGCGCCATGAACTGATCTTGGCCGCCGATTTGAACCTGATACACCGATGCGGTCCATGTGAGGCCGGTGGGCATCTCGACCGGCGTCTGCCGAATCCTCGCGACCAGGCGCTCGCGAGCGAGCCGGTATTGAATCAGGTCGGCGATCGTGAGCAGCCGTAGATCGTGTTCTTCTGCGAACGCGACGAGGTCCGGGTAGCGCGCCATCGTGCCGTCGTCTTTCATGATCTCGCAGATGACGCTTGCTGGCTTCAAGCCGGCGAGCCGCGAGAGATCGGCGGAGCCCTCGGTGTGCCCGGTGCGCTGCAGGACGCCACCCGGCACCGCCTTGAGCGGGAACACGTGGCCGGGGCTTACCAGGTCCGCCGGGCCGGCATCATCGGCGACCGCCGTGAGTATGGTCAGCGCTCGGTCGCCCGCGCTGATGCCGGTCGTGACGCCGGTGCGAGCCTCGATCGAGATCGTGAACGCCGTGGAACGAGACGAGCGGTTGTCATCGACCATCATGGGCAGGTCGAGTTGACGGATGCGTTCCTCAGTCAGGCTCAGGCAAATCAGTCCGCGTGCATACCTCGCCATGAAATTGATCGTCTCGGGCGTCGCCATTTCGGCGGCCATGCACACGTCGCCTTCGTTTTCGCGGTCCTCGTCGTCAACCAGGATGACCATTTTCCCGTTTCGGATGTCATCCAGTGCCGCGGTGACCCGCTCGATCGCGCTCGTCATATGGCCGCCACCATGACGCGAAAGTACCGGCGCATCCAGCGGACCACTGCAAATCCTCAGCCCGCTGGGGCGTCCACGCCGGGCTTGCCCAGGAGGCTGGCCACGTACTTCGCGAGAATGTCGACCTCTAGGTTGATCCGCGCGCCATTCGCCATTTCGCCGAACGTCGTCTCGGCGAGCGTGTACGGCACCAGCATGACGTCGAAACGGGTGCCTGTGACTGTGTTCACCGTCAGGCTCACGCCGTTGACGGTGATCGAGCCCTTGGGCGCCAGGAACGGCGCGAGCGGAGCAGGGACCTCGAAGCTCGCGCGTACGTAGTCCCCCTCCGGCGCCCGGGACACGAGAGTACCGACGCCGTCGACGTGACCGCTCACGAGGTGACCGCCCAAACGATCACCAAGCGCAAGCGCTCGTTCGAGGTGAACCCGATCCCCCTCGGTCAGATCGCCGAGGTTGGTCTTGTCGAGCGTCTCCGACGACGCGTCCGCGTCGAAGTGCCCCTCCGAGAAGGACTTGACGGTGAGGCACGTCCCGTTGACGGCGATGGATTCGCCGAGCTCGTACGGGTGAAGCGCACACGCGATGCGAATCGACAGCCCGTCGTCCCGCCCCTCGAGATGATCGATCGTCCCAATCTGCTCTATCAGCCCGGTGAACATCTATTGCATCCTCTCGAAGTCGCCAGAGACCAACCAGTCGGATCCGAACGCTCGAATCCCCGTACGAACCAAGTGCCACGCTCGCTCGATCGAGTCGATACCTAATCCGGCCGCGAAGGGAATCGCCTCGGGGTCACCGAGGATGCGAGGCGCGATAAAAATCGCCGCGCGGTCGGCCAGGCCCATGTCCAAGAACGCGCCGTGAACATGCGAGCCGCCTTCGACCAAGAGTCGGAGGACATCGCGTTGGCCCAACTTTCTCAGGACCTCGTTGAGATCGACGCCCCGGGCGTCGCGAGAAACCGGGATGAGCTCGACGCCTGGGGCGCTCAGGGCCTCATGCCTCGAGGCGTCCGCATCGTGCGCGTGAAAGATCAGCGTGCCGGCACTCGATGTGCGGCCTGGATCGAGGACGGCTGCTGTTGGCGGCGTCCGAAGGCTGGCGTCCAATACCACCCGGACCGGGTCTCGCCCCTCGATGTGCCGAACGGTGAGCTTCGGGTCGTCGGCCAAGACGGTCCCTATCCCGACCAAGATAGCGTCGCTCTCATCTCGCATCCTGTGCGTTTCGGCTCGAGCTTCCTGACCGGTGATCCATTTGGAGTCACCGGTGCGAGTGGCGCTTTTTCCATCGAGCGTCACCGCCGCATTCAGTGTGACGAACCGAAGGCCC
>QMMB01000156.1 GCA_003647035.1 Deltaproteobacteria bacterium
GCGCTTGTCGTTCAAGAAGAGCGACGCACCGAGAAGCACGGCCCCGAGCATCAGCGACAAGATGTATACATTGATCAGCATTTGGAGCGTCCTCCGGTCAACAGGTCCGTACGCCCGTTGCACCCCACGAGACATCGATAGGATGAAGCCCTTCGTCCTTGCAAGCCAGTTCGAAGCCTTTTGCCGCGCCCGGGTCCGAAAAGAACGCGACCGCGACGTCTCCGCCGCCCGCCCCGCATGGCTTGGCGCTCCCTGAAAAACGGGTCGCCAACGCGCTGGCGCGTCCAAGCTCGGCGTCGACGATCGGGGCCCTGGCGGCCGCACCGAGCATACCCATCGCGCTCGAGTAGGAGGCCGCCGCAGCGATGACATCGGCGGCATTCCTGTCCTCAAAGGCGGACGCGAACCGGTGCGACAGTTCCGAAAGTCGATCCATGCAGGTACGGTACTCCCTCGGGTCGTCTTCGCGAAGCGCGTGTACCTTACCCACCAACTCGCTGGTTCGCGCGGCGTGACCGGTCCAGATCAAGCACATCAGGAGGTCCGCCGGGTGCTTCAGAGTGCGCGCCTCGACCCCGTCATCGGTGAGCGTGAACCGCAGGAAGCCGCCAAAGGCCGAGGCGGCCACGTCGACGCCGCTGCCCTGCGGTGCGATCGACGAGTGGCCCTCGAGAGCGATCGAGAAGACTCGATGCAAGGTGTCGGGGTCGCCGAGGTCGTGGCCGGGGGTTGCGCAGCGTGCGCCGGCGGTTGCCACGGCGGCGGCAGCAGACGACCCGAGTCCGAGCTTGATGTGGCCCTGCTGCAGGTTGGTCGCATCCACGGTCACAGAGCGAGGCAACGGCCCGAGCTCCTCGCGCGCGCGTCGAAGCGTCGCGTCGACTTCCGGTGACATCGGCGCAGAGATTTCGGACCAGCTGACCGAGACTCGTCGATCGATGGCCGCCACGACGGCCGGAGCACCCTCGAGCACCGCGTACTCGCCGCACAGCAACGCCTTGCCCGGTGCGCTGGCGCCGACCGGGTTCACTGCTTCACCTCGACAGCTGGGCCGGCTTTCGCGACCCAGGTCCGGGTGACGCCCGGAGTTCGATCGAGTGCTTGGCGGACTCGAGTGGCGTCGCCAACTCCGCACAGGGCCTTGACGTGCGGACCGGCGTCCATGGTCGCCCACACCGCGACGCCCCGCTCTCGCAACCCGCGAACCGTGGCGAGGGCAGCCAAGGTCGCCGGCGCCCAGTAGAGGATCGGCGGGTTAGATGTGATCGCGCAACAGTGAAAAGCGAGCGTGCTTTGCTCCATTGCGCCGCCCAGGGTGTCGAGGTCGCGCTCCTTGATCGCGCGCTTGATTCTCCGCGACCACTTGGGCGCCTGGCTCAACCATGCTTCGTAGTAGGGAGACGTCTTGCGCGAGCGCTCCATTCCCTCGGTCGAGCCCACTTTCTTTTGACCGGGCTCGGTCGCGGCGACGATGAGGCGAAGGTTCCAGTGGCCGGGAGGCGCAATCGGGCGCGCCGCCAAGTTGGCGTCGCCCCGGCTCCCCGCGGGCAGCTCGACGAACCCTCCATAGATCGAGCGAGCGGCCGAAGCGCTCGATGCCCGCGCCAGGGCGCTCAGCCGGCGAGCGTTGAATCGGAGCCCCGCTGCGGCCGACGCCGCGGCGGCGAGCGCCGCAAAGCCGGACGCACTCGAAGCGAGCCCGGCGGCCGTGGGAAAGTGATTGTGACTCGTGACGTGCGCGTTCAGGTGCAGTCGAGCTTCCCGTCGAACGCGGTCGAGCATAGCCGTGACCCGTTCGGTTTCGGCCGCGGTAGCCCGCCGGCCGTCGAGTCGGACGACGTCGGCCTTCACGGATGCGTCGAACCGGACTCGGGTTTCGGTGACGAGCTGGTCCAGCGTCAGTGAGATGCTTGGCACGGCAGGAATGTTCCGCTTCACGTCGGCCTTTCCCCAGTACTTGGCGAGCGCGATGTTTGCACAGGCCCGGGCGCTTGCTTCCATGGCACGATCGCTCATGCGCTCACCTCCACAACGAACGCTCCCTCTCCAAGCACGCCCTGCAGTCGAAGTGCCTCGTCACGCTTGGTCGCCAGGGCAAACATGCAACCGCCGCCGCCTGCGCCCGTCATCTTGGCGCCAAGCGCGCCGGCCCCTCGCGCGGCGCGGCACATGTCGTCCAGCTGAGTGGTGCAGAGCATCAGAGAGCTGAGGATCGTGTGATTGAGGTCGAGCAGTTGCCCGAGCGCGATGTGATCGCCCGCTTCGATGGCGAGCTTGGCGTTGCGCACCAGCACTTCGATGCCTTCGAATGCCTGGGTCACGCGCTTCGGGTCGTTCTCGAGTTGCCGGCCGACCGATGCCACCATGTCTTTGGTGCTCGAGGACTCCCCACTGTAGCCGATGACCAAGTGTAGCGGCTTGTTCGAGTGCAAAGGTCGAAGCGCTTCATCCCTGCGATAGAGCGCCACGCCTCCTACCGCCGACATCGTATTGTCGATCCCTGAGGGGTTGCCGTGAAAGACCCTCTCCCAACTAAGTGCGGCCGCCGCGAGCTCGAGTCGGGTGCGTTCGATGCCGAGAGCTTCGTCGATCGCGTCCAAAACAGCCACACCGATCGCGGCAGAGCAACCGAGGCCCGCGCCGGCGGGGAGATCGACCAGTGCGCTCACATCCAGCGCGGGTCGCCCGGGATACAGCGCGAGTGCAGCGGCAAAAGCTCGTTCGAGAGGCTCGTCACTTTCCGCGTCTGGACCGAGCGTCAGGTCCCACGGCGCGAGTCGCAAGAGGTCGCGCTCCGCGACGATGGCGTCCGCCGTGACGCCCCGCTCGATGCCAACCGCGATGGCGGGGCACCCATGAACGACGGCATGCTCACCAAGTAAGATGACTTTGCCTCTGCCGAAACCCATCAGGTCCCTCGGTCCGTGAGCTGCCGTGTCACCTCTTGGAGGATTTGCTTGGCTTCGTGGTCGAATGGGGATGCTTCGAGGACGCCGCGCGCCTCATCGGCCAAAAAGCCGAGCCGCGTTCCCACCTTGCGTCTAGCGGCGGACAGGACTTCGGTGGCGGCGAGGACGTCTTCGTCGGCGGCATCAGCGTGTCCCCAGACGCTCTCGAGCACGGTGCGGTCCGCGGCGCTCGGAGCCAGTTGACCGAACGCGGCAACCACGGCGTTGTGCTTTCCGTGTCGTAAGTCATCGCCAGGCTTTCCGGTCTGCTGAGCGTTGCCAAACGTGCCAAGGAGGTCGTCCTTCAGCTGGAACGCGACGCCGAGAGGAGCAGCCCAGCGGCGCAGTGATTGCATGCCCGCTTCGTCTGCGTCGGCAAGGATGCCCCCGAGCTCCGCCGGCCCCCGTGTCGTGTAGCTCCCAGTCTTCAAGTCATGCATGCGTTCGACGTCGTGGTCGGTCATGAGGTCCAGCTGCTGCCCGGCAAAGACTTCCTTCTGGATTCGGACGAACAGTGCCAAGCCTTCGTCTCGCCGGTTTGCAGGAAAGCTGCCGCTGAGCAGAAGTTCCCAACCAAACGTCGAAGCCAGATCGCCCGCGAGGATTCCGAGGCTGGCGCCGAGGTGGTCGTGGCCGTGCTTCTGTTGGAAAGCGTAGTGTACGGCTGGCCCCCCGCGGCGTTCGTTGTCCTCGTCCATCCAGTCGTCGTGAATCAACAGGTACGTCTGCAGCAGCTCCAATGCGGCGCCGACCTCGAACGTCGGGCCGAGGTCGGTGGCCCCGCTGGCCGCGCGATAGGCCGCCGCAGTGACGATGGGCCGCAACCGTTTGCCGCCACGCATGGTCAGGTCGCGGACCTCCGTAACCAGCTCGATGGCGTGTGACGAAAGTCGACTCGCCTCTTCGCACTTCGACTCGAAAAACCGTTCCAGGATGGCGTCGACGTTCCCGCGGATGCCCCTCATCCAAGACTCGATATCCATTTGCCCTTGCGCCACCGTGTCAGTGTCCCTATTCCGAGCTACGTACACGGCAGGACGCTGCCGAGCAAGCGACGCGATGACCGCAGACATTGAGCAGAGAAAGGCCGACCATCTCGATCTGTGCGCGACTGATGATGTCGCGTTTCGGCAGCGCACGACCCTGCTCGAATGCGTGCGGCTCGTGCACCAGGCCCTTCCGGAGGCGGAGTTCGATTCGATCGACACACGCGTTCGGCTTCTCGGAAAGGAGCTGCGCGCACCGCTGTTGATCGCCGCCATGACGGGCGGGCACGATCGCGCCGCCGAAATCAACCAAGCGCTCGCCTCGATCGCAGACGAGCTCGGATACGCGTTCGGCTTGGGAAGCCAGCGAGCGATGCAGCAACGTCCCGAGACGAGTTGGACGTACCAAGTGCGCGAGCATGCGCCGGACGCTCTGCTCTTCGGCAATGTGGGAGTGGTGCAAGCGCGCGACATGCCCACCGAGGCCATCGCGCGGATGATCGCGGAGGTCGGCGCCGACGCCCTGTGCGTGCACATGAACCCGGCCATGGAGCTGGTGCAGTCCGAAGGAGATCGGGATTTCAGCCGCGGTCTACAGACCTTCCAACGACTTTGGTCGGAACTCGATGTACCGGTGATCGCCAAGGAGACCGGGAACGGTATCAGCCGCGAGGTCGCCGCCCAGCTCCGTGCGATCGGCATTCGGCATGCGGACACGTCAGGTGCCGGCGGCACCTCCTGGGTTGGCGTCGAAACCCTTCGTGCTGAAGGCGACGGACAAGCACTCGGCGAGGCTCTGTGGGACTGGGGTATCCCCACGGCGGCCTCGGTTCGGTACTGCGTCGACGCCGGCATGACGACGATCGCGACTGGCGGCATTCAGACCGGTATGGACGTCGCGCGGGCGATTGCACTCGGCGCGAGTTGTGCGGGAATCGCGCGTCACGTCTATCAAGCGTTCCTCGGAGGCGGCGTCGAGGGGGCCCGCTCCTTGTTGCTGCGAATCGAGCGCGAGCTCCGGTCGGTCATGCTGCTATGCGGCGCGAAGACGATCGAGGACCTGCAGCGGGCGCCACGTGTAGTAACCGGTGAGCTTCGCGATTGGCTCACGTAGTGTGCGGATCTTTTCGCCTGTGGTCGGCTTACGTCCTCGTCGCTCCGCTGCGAGGCACATGAGTGCCTCTCACTGCGCTCCTGTGGGCGCGCTCGACCACAAACGAAAATCTCTCGCACACTAGGTGGAGCTTTTTTCGGGTGTGTCGCTCGGGGCGGTCGCGTCTTCCTCGGGCTCCGGCTCGTGGCGCAGCAGGTCCTCGACACGTTCGAGAAGCTCTCCCTCGAAGTGAACGGAGAAGCGAGGCTCGAGGAGCTTCGTTCGGACGCGCCAAACCACCGGGTCCGCGGGGTCGCGCAGCACGACCGGCGCGGCCCCGGCGAGCACCCAAGGCGAGCTGAGTATCGCGTCGGTGAGCGCCAGGCGGACCTTCCCGGCGTCGTGATAGCCTTCGAGGCGTACCACGACCTCGTGCTCGGCGTCCGCGCCGGCGTCGTACACCATCGGTGCGCTTACCATGGCGCGGTTGGGCACCGTCAAGCGGTGACCCTGTCCGTCGCGCAGCCAAGTCGCGCGAAGCGATCGTCCCTCGACCGTCCCCTGGAAACCGTCTCCCGAGACCCACATGCCCTTCTTCACGCGGCGCTCGGCTGCCAAGATTCCTCCCGCGACCACGTCGGCGAAAAGATCTCGCACCGACCATCCGACGACCAAGGCGAGTATGGCCAGCGTCCAGAGAATCCACTCACGGCCGCCTGGTGCCAACCTGAGCACGATCGCCAGCAAAAGGCCGAGGCCGACCAGTCGCAGGACGAAAACCAGAGCGCCTAGAATGCGCCGCAACGCGGTGTTGGTTGTGAGCCAAGTGCGGGCGCGCTCGGCGACGAACAATGCGACGCCAAGTCCGAGGAGTGAAAGGAAGAGAGCCAAGAGCGGATTCCGGTCTTCGACCGGCGGGGGCGCTGCAACCCGCGGGCTGGCTTTGGCGATCCAGCGTGGGGGCTCCGGAACGCGTTGACCGGTTCGAGCGTTCGGCTCGGGGGGTGCCGCCCCGTCGGACGCGCGCTTCCTCGGCGGAGTTGGAGGCTCTGCTTGTTCTTCCGGCGGACTCGGGCGCTGTGCCCTAGGCGCTCCCGCCGCAGAGTCGTGTCCCAACGGGTCGACCAACTGGGCCGCCGCTGGCGCCGCGATCGACGCGACGAGGAACACCGCCACGCCTGCGTGACGAAGTGCGATCATCAGAGCACCCATCCCCGTTCCGCGAGCACACGGCCTAGTACGCCTCGCAGGTGGACCGTGATCACGAACGCCCCCTCGTGCTCGTCGAGCAAACCGAGATGCGCGAGCCGGCTAAGCTGCGCTTGAGCCGTGTTGACGTCGAGCCTGAACAGTCGTGCCTGGCCGGCGGCGTCCATCCAACCCTCACGCGCGATCTGGTAGAGGTTCACCAAGATGTCGTCCGGAAGGCGCCTGACGCGGGCGTACGAAGAGGCCGGGATGGGCCCCACGTGTACGATGTCGTCTTGGATCCCCCTGATCGAAGCCAGCCACAGTCGCAGCGCGTCGCGCACGAGACCGCCAGTCGCCTGGTGAAGCTCGTGGAAGTACTGATCGTAGGGGCGGCGAATCCGGGTGGCACTTCGCGCGAACAGACCCTCGATCGGCGATCCGTCCCCGCGATCGAAGGAGTGCTCAAAGCCGCTCAAGCGGTGTCTAGCGATGACCGCCGCTTGTAGCTCTTGCTCGCTCAGTGGATCGAGTCGAATGGTTTCGGGGAACGCGTCCCGCAGTGGTGCGACCGTCGAGGCGAAGTTCCAGAACAGGACAGCGCCATGCGCCAACCAGCGGCGACGGCCCCCCTCTTCGATGATACCCTTGACGAAGCGGCGAAGCGGGTCGAAACCGCCGGGCGCCATCGAGAGCATCCAATGAAGCCCGTCGACGACGACCAGTTGACCTTCGGGTGCGTCCTGGAAGATCGCATCGACGTCTTCGACGCTCACCGGAGCGGTGAAGACGACTCGTTTCACGTTCTTCCAGCGTCGGCTTCGCACGATCGCGCTAGAGACCGCTGCCTTACCCACGCCGTCGACGCCGACCAGCGCAACGGATCGCAGTCGCCCCTTCACTTCGCTCGAAAGCACGGCCTCCGCACGGCGGATCTCTTCGTCACGGCCAGTGAGAACGTCTCCGGCTTCCATCGTGTCGGCAGCAAAGAGCCGTCGGTAGACGAGCGGAAGGTCGGCGGCCACATTCGGCGCGGCGAACGTTTTGGCCGAGAGCTCTTCGGTCGGCAACGCTCCGGTGAGGCCAAGCCGCTCGCTCCAGCGCTCGAGGCGCTCTTCTCCGAACAACGCGCGGAGACCGCCACGTAA
>QMMB01000157.1 GCA_003647035.1 Deltaproteobacteria bacterium
CTCGGGTCTTCTGCCCGTCGGACAACGCCTGATTGTAGGCATCCCGTATACGACCGGCCGCCGCGCGACAACTCTCGTCTCCTCGCGTAT
Organism: Deltaproteobacteria bacterium; assembly: GCA_003647035.1. GTDB lineage: Bacteria > Myxococcota_A > Polyangia > Polyangiales > Houyiibacteriaceae > SG8-38. The sequence continues at coordinate 91 of QMMB01000157.1, forward strand.
CGGCGATGTGATTCAGCATCATCACCCCTGACATGATGAGCGCTAGCGGGTTCGCGACGCCCTTCCCCGCGATGTCGGGCGCGGATCCGTGCACCGCTTCGAACACCGCGCAATCCGTGCCGATGTTCGCGCCCGGAACGACGCCGAGACCACCCACAAACCCCGCGCAAAGGTCGCTGAGAACATCGCCGTACAGGTTCTCGAGCAACAGCACATCAAACTGTGTTGGGTCCTGCACGAGCTTCATGCAGCCCGCATCGATGATGACTTCCTCATAGTCGATGTCGGTGAATCCCTCAGCCTCGCGAACGGAGCGCGCACATCGGATGAACATCCCGTCGGTCAGCTTCATGATGTTGGCTTTGTGCATCACGGTGACCTTCTTGCGCCCGCGATCTCGGGCGTACTGAAAGGCCCATCGGCCGATACGCGTCGACGCGAGCTCGGTGGCGACTTTGAGACTCGTCACCACACCCTGAGTGATCTCGTTCTCGATGCCGCTGTAGAGCCCCTCCGTGTTTTCACGAAGCACGACCAAGTCGACATCTTGATACCGGGTGGGAATCCCCGGCAGGTTGCGGACAGGCCGAACGGCGGCGTAGAGGTCGAGCCGTTTTCGCAGCTGCACGTTGACCGAAGTGAAACCTTCGCCGATCGGTGTCGTGCACGGCCCCTTGAGCGCGATGCCTCGCTCTCGCACGGCATCGAGCGTCTGCCCGGGGAGCACCTCGCCCAGGGTCTCGAGCGCGGCGACCCCCGCGTGATGCTCCACCCAAGTTAGCGGAGCCTGCGCTGCCTCGAGGACACGAACCGTGGCAGCGGCGGCTTCGGGGCCAATGCCGGCACCCGGAATGAGGACGATTTCATGCGTCGTCATTCCCTACTCCCGTCCCAAGACTAGCGCTTGCCAAGCGAACGCCAATGCGCTTCAAGAGGATACATGCCGAAAAATGACTCGGTCACGCGGGCGATGACCAATGACGGCGCTTTTCGCATCATCGCCGCTCGAACCACCGACACCACCCAACAGGTGGTCGGCGCGCAGAATCTCAAGGGACCCGTCGCGCACGACCTGGCGGACCTGGTCACCACCTCGATTCTTTATCGGGAGACGATGGCTCCCACTCTACGCGTCCAATGCATCGTGCGGCTCGAAGATGGCGCCGGCCAGCTCGTCGCTGACTCACATCCGGACGGATCGACTCGCGGGCTAGTGCAGCCGGGCCCGGCCGGCGTCCAACCCGATATCCGCCAAACCCGAGCGACGCTCGAAATGATGCGGACGCTCCCCAACTCCGAGCTACACCGCGGCGTGGTCGAGGTGCCCGAGGGCGGGAATCTTTCGGACGCCTTCATGCGTTACATGCAGTTATCGGAGCAAATCGTCTCGATGATTGCGTTGGGTTCGGTGGTCGAGGGCGACAAGCCCGCGGCGGGCGGCTACGTGGTGCAGGTCCTGCCCGAGGCTGCGGAGGCGGAGACTGCCATGGCAACGATGACCCGTCGTCTCGAAGATTTCGTCGAAATTCGAGAACGTCTCCAGGAGTCCGACGGCTCGCCATCCCAATTGATCGAGCAGATCTTCGAAGGCATGCCGTTCACCTGGTTACAAACCAGCGACATTCGTTTCGACTGTCCGTGCAGCGAAGTCCGTGTGATGACGACCCTCAGCGTGCTCCCACGCTCCGAGGTCCAAGAGCTCGTCGACGAAGGAGAACCCCTGAGCATCGGTTGCGACTATTGCGGCACCTCATACACCGTAGAAATCGCCCAGCTGCAGGGGCTGCTGAGCTCGAGCTGATCGGCCCTCCTTTCTTGCCGGGATCGGCGCCTCGTGCGCATCCTTCCGCCGATGTCCACCGAGCCAGCTAAAACCTCCGACGGCGAGATCGTTCGCCGTGCGGGCGTGGTGGCTACGGGCACCCTGACGTCACGAATTCTCGGCGCGATTCGGGATGCCGTCGTTGCTGCTGTGTTTGCCCTCGGGGCTACCGATGCGTTCTGGCTCGCATTTACGATCCCGAACGCTCTGCGCGTGCTGCTAGGCGAAGGCGCGGTCTCGGCGGCCTTTGTGCCCGTGTTCACGGAGGTGCGCGAACGCGAAGGGATGGCGCGCGCCAAGGAGTTCTACCGCAATCTCGTCGGCGCGATGGCGGTGGTTCTGCTGGTGGTCACTCTCGCCGGGGTCGCGGGCGCCCCCTGGCTCGTCAAAGGGTACGCGTGGGGCTTTCAGCGCGACGAAGCATTGTTTGAAACCACGGTTGCTCTCACACGTATCCTGTTCCCGTACATCTTCCTGATGGGGATCTCGGCGCTCATGATGGGCGCTTTGTACGCGAGCAAGCGGTTTGCGGCACCGGCCTTCGCTCCGGTGTGGCTCAACATCTGCCTCATCGGGGCTGCCCTGCTTCTTGCTCCGATGTTCGTCGAGTTCGGTTGGCCCGCGATATTCGCGCTCGCGATCGGTGCCCTTCTCGGCGGAGCTCTGCAGATCGTCTCGCAGCTCCCGTCGCTCGCTAAAGAGACGTTGCTTGTCCGGCCGCGAGTCGGCTTCGGCGACATCTACGTGCGCAAGTGTGCACGACTCATGGTGCCGTTGATGGCGGGGCTTGGCGTCTACCAGCTCAACGTGCTCCTCTCGCGGCTGTTCGCATCCTTTCTGCCCACCGGGAGCGTGAGCTACCTCTACTACGGTCAGCGGCTGGCCGAGATTCCGCAGGGGATGTTTGCGTTGGCGATCGCCTCCGCCGCCCTTCCCTCCTTGAGTGATGCCGTGGCCAAGGGCGACGAAGAGGAAGCCAAGCGCCTCTTCCGCCACGCGCTTCGACTTTCGCTGTTTGTCGCAGTGCCAGCGACGGTCGCTTTGGCGGTGCTCGCGGAGCCGGCGGCGACGGTCTTCTTCGGGCGCGGGCACTACGACGCCGCCGCGATCCATGAAACCACGCGCTCGTTGGTGTGGCAGGCGTCCGGCATTTGGGCAGTCGCGTCGGTGCGCACCATCGTGCCCATGTTCCACGCGCACAACGACACGCGAACCCCGGTCATCGCGAGCGCCTGCAACCTCGTCGTCTTCGTCGGCCTCAGCCTCGCTCTGATGGGTCCGATGCAGCACGCCGGCCTTGCTGCGGCGACGACCGCCGCCGCAGTGACCCAACTGGTTGCACTGCTATGGCTTCTTCGGAGGAGGTCCGGCGGCCTCGGCATGGCTGAGGTTCGCGCGAGCGCCGTTCGCGTCCTGGTCGCCAGCGCCGTGATGGGTGGAGTCGTCTGGGCGGGCGCGGGCCTCGGACAATGGGAGAACGGCGGCAACGACCCCCGCAACCTAGCCGTATTTGGTGTGACCGTGATGGCCGGGCTCGGGACCTACCTCGCAGTGGCCGCCGCCCTGGGCTCACCCGAGCTTCGGGACCTCAAAGCGGCCATCCAGCGCCGCGTGCGTGCGTGAGTCGCCAGGGGCGCTACAACGGCCGCCATGAACGTGCTCGACGCAGAATTCGTCGCTGGAGCGACCGTCCTCGGCCAACTGCCAGCGCCGACGTTTGCTGAAGTCGCGTTCGCCGGCCGCTCGAACGTCGGGAAGTCGAGCCTCATCAACAACCTCGTCCAACGCAAGAAGCTCGTGCGCACCAGCGGCGCACCGGGCTGCACGCGCGCGATCAACATCTTTCGAGTGCGGCTCCGGACCCGAGACGAACAAGCAGACGAGGCGCACCTCGACCTCGTGGACCTGCCTGGGTATGGCTACGCGCAACGGAGCAAAGCCGAGCGCAAGTCGTGGGGCCCGTTGATCGAAGGATTCCTCAGTGAGCGCGCAGGGCTGCGGGGCGCGGTGGTCATCGTCGACATTCGACGTGGCGTGCAGGACGATGACCTTCAGCTCCTCGAGTTCCTCGAGAGCGTCGACGTCACACCGATTCTGGTGGCCACCAAACTCGACAAGCTCGCGTCGAGCAAACGCAAGCCCGCAATCGCCGCCCTCAAACGGGACATCAAGCGCCCCGTCATTGCGTACAGCGCGGTTCTCGGCGATGGCCGGGATGCGCTTTGGAAGCGGATCTTGTCGGTGAGCGGTATCGAGCGCACGGAACGGGCCGTGCAGCCCTGAGCCGCTACTCGTCGAGATGGAGCTGGAGGGTCTGTCCTGGGTCGCGCAGACGTAGGCTCGACGGGTCGCCGAGCGTCAGAGCCGGATCGCTCGAAGCAGGCTGCGGTGAAGTTGGCGCGCTCGGGTCCGGCAGATCGAGCGCCGCCGGTCCCATCATCCGCTCCACGAACCGCCGGACCTCAGGGCGCTTGTCGGGCGACACGAGCTGCAAGGCGGCGTCGACATTCTCGATGGCCGCGTCGTCATCCCCCACCCCTTGGAAGACGCGTGCCGCCTGAAGACGTAGTTGCCAATTGTCCGGATCGAGGTTGACGGCGCGGTTCATCTTGGCGGCTGCTGCGATCGGATCGCTCTGGGCGAGATAATTGTGCGCCCAGACCGCCCAAAGCAGCGGCGCGTCGGGGTTGCGCGCCTCCGCGGCCTCCAGCTCCACCCCAGCCCGTTCCGGCTCGTCCACCCCCATGTAGATCGTCGCCAACACCACATGGGCGCGGCCGTAGCGTGGCCACTTTTCGATCACCTCGCCGACGACGCGATTGGCATCGCTGAACTGCGCCTCGGCCGCCGCCTTCTGACCGTTCATCTCGAGCATCCCGGCTTGGGCAAGATAGAGCTGCACCAAGTTGAGCTGACGAGGCCCGTCGGTTCGGAGCTGAAGCGCCGCTTCAAACTCCTTCACGGCCTCGCCGACTCCGCCTGAGTCGACGAGAATCGTCGCGTTCACCGCGCGCAACGATGGCGACAGGGGATCGAGCAGGAGCGCGGTCTCAGCCATCCGCAACGCTTTCGACGCATCTCCCGAGCGCGCGAAGATGCGCGTCGCCTCGGTGCCGATGGCGGCAGCCAAGACCTCGGTGTCGCGAAGCACGCGAACCGCCGAAACCGTCACTTCTCCACGACCTCCCCACGTATCGAAGTACCCGGACGGCTCCTCGGAATCGGTACCGTCGTACACGGCGGTCACGAAGTATCCCAACATGCCCGACGGGTCGGCGGGCGCGCGCGCGCCTTCGAACTCCCAGACCTCTGCGACCATGGCCTTCGTCCCGCGCTTCCGAAGCAGAGCGGTCATGGCCGTCGCCAGCTCGAGTGGGTACAGCTTCACCCGTTCCTCGTGCGAATCCATCAGGGCGAAAGTCTGATCCACCGTGAGCACCGCACGAGGCAGCGGCCGTGCGAGCGACCATGACGAAGACTCGCCGTGCATCCGCGCTGCAACCTCGGTCGCGCCCTGGGGCCAACCAGCGACCTCGTTGGGGAGCATCATCATCGGCTCGTACGCGCCCACCCGAATTTGGTCGCGGTCGAGATACGCCGCAAGCTCACGTGCTTCGAGCGGACGCAGCGGCGGTGTGTCCTCCAGCGTGACCGTCGTAGTCCGGTACACCCCGTAGCCAATGCCCGCGGCTACGAGGGCCAGCGCAACGATGAGAAGCCACGGACGGCTCGTACCGCCCTCGGCCGCGACCTCTTTCACCGGCTCGACCCCACCCCTTCGCATGCATTGAGGACAGCGCGGTTTGTCTCCCGCGTCCTCGGGGACGAACTCCTTATCGCAGTGCGCGCAAAAATACTTCGTGGACATCGCGCGCGAGCATACGGCTACTGGGATAGATCGTCGACCGGCGGGTCGGGCACAAATCCGCTTTGGTGGAGCCGTGCGAACGTGAACCCACACTCCCTTGCGAGCCCTTCGCGCCACTCCCTGTCCCATAGCTCGATCTCACAGTCCACGTCGCCGAAATTGATCTCGAGCTGCGGCCGGGCCTCACCTGGATGTGTGCGCTCTTTCGAGGTCGACTGCAGCGAACAGCAGTCGAGGGCGCGCAGGCTCGCCACCAACTTCGCGTAGTCTTTCTCCGAAACCGTGTGGACGACGTTTATCATCGTGCCGTCGGGGGACCTGTTCGTCACGTTCATTTCTCGAGCGGCGTCGAGCACCACGTGCAGACTATCTCGATCCGAGCTCCGGCTAACCACACTCCAAGAGACGACGACCGTGTCGGGCGCCACCTGGGGCAGCTCGACCTCGACCTTCCGTTCCTTCCCGGTGCAGCCCCAAAGCAACGCCGTTGCGCAAACCACCACTTTCCACATCCGCGCACTAGATCACGACTGCCGAGCAAAGTCCACCGCGTGCGCCCGCCGCCCTGCGCGGCATACTCTCCAATCGATGTCCGAAGTCCTCGACTGCCTAACCTGCGGGGCCTGCTGCCGAACAGGAACCGACGGCCGCATCTTGATTCCACCAGACGACTTGGTCCGCTGGCGGCGGATGGGCCGCGACGACATCGCAGAGGCCGTGCAACCAGGACACTTCGGCATGACGGGCTTTGCGACACGAGACGATGGCTCGTGTGTGCACCTGGGAACGCCCGGAAGCGTGAACGCCTGCCACATTTACGAGATTCGAGGCACGACCTGCCGAGAATTCGAAAAGGGCAGCCCGCAATGCCTAGAGTTCCGCAAGGACGCCGGATTAGAAAAGAAAGGGCTGACCCTTTAGCGTCGACTGTACGCGATCTTGCAGAGGCGATCGGCGCGGGCGACACCACCGAGCTGGCGGGGCCGAGGATGTGGGTCTTTATAGCGCGGCTCGAGGTCGAAGTGGCGCACGAGCTCGCTAATGGCTTGGGTGATCGCCGATGTTGAAAAGCGATGCGCCGGGCAGGTGTGTTTGCCGTGCCCATACGTGGTGACGAGCTCGGGCGCTGCTAGCTCCCTACTTCGCGGAAACACCGAGCCTCGGTAATTCGAAATGTCGAACTTTGCGAGCCAAGGCGCCGCTGTCGTGTTGGTCACGGACATCATCGTGCTAACGAGGGTTCCAGGAAGCAAGTGATGGATCGCGTTGCCCTGTTCGAAGTCGATCGGCGCAACCACGCGTCGCAGCACGATCGAGCGCTGCGTCATCCGGATGGCTTCATGGCTGAATGGGTTGAGTATGCCGTCGTCACCCGCTCGTATTCGTTCGATGACGTCGGGTCGTGCGAGGAGAAAAATGAGGGTCCATGCCATCGCTGCGAACAGATTCGCTTGAGACCCCATGTGGATGACGATGACGTCTCGAGCGATCCCGATTTCGCGCTCCGGGCTCGGAACGTGCGCCCACGATTCGCAGATGCGCTCGAAAAGGTCCCCCTCGGCTCGGGGCGCAATACA
>QMMB01000158.1 GCA_003647035.1 Deltaproteobacteria bacterium
GAAGCACTCGGACATCTGCAGGAGGCGTTGCAGCTAGCCCGCCATCCGCTCGCCGTGAGCGACCGTCAGGAACGTGGAGACGCGCTCGTTCGTCTCGGGCAACTCGAACACGCGGCCGGCGACGGCGACAACGCCAAGAACGCTCTGCGCCGTGCGGTTGTGCTCGAGGGGCCGGACAGCAACGCAGCGCGCACGCTCGAAGGTTTGTGCGAAAGTCCCGACGACTGGCGCGGCTATGCGGAGGCCCTGGGCAACCACCGCGCCACCGACGAGGCGGGGTGGGCGACCACCGCGCTCGAAGTGGCGCGGATCTTGTCCGACCACTGTCGCGATGAGCACGCGGCGATCGCAGCGCTTCGTGGCGGTCTCGATGACGGGGCGGCGAACGCCGACCTTCGGCGAGAGCTGGCGGTGCGCCTGCGTGCGCGCGGCGAAGAGGCGGCGGCGGTCGAGCAGCTCCAAACGGCGCTCTCGCAAGACCCACTTCGGCAGGACCTCTGGCGCGAGCTGGGGGTCACCTATCGAGCCGGCGACCGCCTACGAGAGGCGCGCCTGGCGACTCTTCCCCTGCTCGCGATCGGAGCGGATGACGAAGAGGATCGGGAGCGGGTCGCGTCGGTCGAAGCTTGGCCTGCTCGGGTCCGACCGAGGTCCCTTCGAGGGTCAGTGCTCGACCAACTCGGGACGCCACGCGCAGAGGACACGGCGGCCGGCGCGCTACTGGCCGCACTCAGCCCGGCTCTCGCCAAGTTGTATCCGCCGGAGCTCGAAAGCTACGGGCTCGCGACAAGAGATCGCCTCCCGACCGAAGCCAACCATCCGCTCCGCGAGATCGCGAACCGAATCGCAGCCGCGCTCGACGTGCGCCATTTCGATCTATTCCTGCACCGCGTCCGCAACCGCGGCATCACGATCGAGTTCGGCGCTCACCCAGCGGTGCTCGTACCGGCCAGCATCATGGAGCGAGACCCGGCCACCCAGGCGTTCTTATTGGCCCAACCGATGACGCAGATCGCGCGAGGCTATCATGCGGTCGAAAAGCTCACTCCGCGGGAGCTGGATGTCCTACTGGCATCCGCGGCGCGAACCGTGAAACCAGACTTTGGCGCCGGCCTCACCAGCGAAGAGTTCCTGAACGAGCAGACGCGACGCCTGCAACGCGCGATCCCGCGGCGCGACCGCAAGCTCGTCCGCGACACCGCCCTCGCCTACTCGCAAGCGAACAGAGTCCAGTTCGACCGATGGGTCAGGGCCGCACAACGAACCGCCCTGCGGGCTGCACTTCTCGTCTGCGACGACCTCGATCCACTCGTGCAAGTCGTGCAAGACCGCATCGCACCAGAACGCAGAGCCGAGGGGGAAACGTTCGAGACTCATCCGGCCTACGCCGAAGCGCTGAAATTCTGGGCGTCGCCCGCAGCGATGCATCTTCGCGAGCACATGGGACTGCTCTCTCCTCGCTAGCCGCCGGCGCGCGTGTGCCGGTCGATTCGGTACAGCGCCGAGCCAAAAGCGAGCCCGATGATGATGAGCATGGCCAGACCCGAATAGAAGGCGGAGCTCGCGAAAAACGGGACGAGCCCGTAGTCGCGCGTGAACTGTCGGTAGGACCCGACCACTGAAAGTCGCGCCCATGCTAGCGGCCACACGGCGAGCGCAATGAGAATCGCGCCAAGGGCGAAGCGGCGGGCAGCCACGTTGCGCGAAGCTCTGCACAAGGTCGCGCCGAGCACGAAGCCCAGAGATGCGGAACCGAGCAGGAGCAGGACGGCGAGCAGGCCCCATACCCAGGTCGCGCGACCCGTGTCGACCCAATAGAAGAGAAACCAGTCGCCGTGAAATACGTAGAAGTAGATAGCTGTTGGCAAGCGGACGAAGCCAACGAAGAGCACTAAGGCGAGGCACGCCTCCATGCGCCACACGGGGTCTGAGCTATGGCGAACCTCGTCGAGGCCGGCGTAGGCCGACAGAGCGCCCGTGGCGATAGCGATGAACAGTAGGAAAAGTAGCGGCAAAGTGTTCCCGGAAGAGAGGCTACGTCCCCGGTTCGTGGACGGTCAACCAAACGAGCACCATAGTTCGGGTATGCGCACCGGTGCGTGGGTCGGTTTGGCGGGGTTTGTTGCGGCTTTCATGCCGGAGGCGCATGCGTCCGCCGACACGCTGACCGAGCTCACCGCGCCGTTCGCGACCGCGCTCGAAGGGGGAAGCTACCTCGGTGCACTGGGACTGATCTTCGTAGCAGGGCTGGCGACTTCGTTGACTCCGTGCGTATATCCGATGATCGCGATCACCGTCAGTGTGTTCGGCGCGAGAAAGGCGGAAAGTCGCGCCCGGGCGGCGCTCCTCTCGACTTCCTTCGTGTTGGGAATTGCAGCGCTGTTCACTCCACTAGGCGTGGTTTCCGCATTGACCGGAAGCGCGTTCGGCAGCGCCTTGGCGAGCCCCTGGGTGGTCGGAACGCTGTCGGCGTTGTTCGCTGCAATGGCATTCAGCATGTTCGGGCTGTTCGACCTCGCCTTACCTTTCGCGCTACAGAATCGGCTCGCGCAAGCGGGCGGCTTTGGCTTGAGGGGCGCGTTCATCCTCGGCTTTGTGAACGGGCTCATCGCGGCTCCATGCACCGGACCTGTCCTCGCCGTCCTGCTGACGTGGGTGGCGACGACGGGCAACGTTGCCTTCGGTGCGCTGGCCCTGTTCATCTACGCGATAGGCATCGGCGTGCTGTTCTGGTTCGTGGGGACGTTCGCCGTGACGCTTCCGAAGTCGGGACGATGGGTCGAGTGGAGCAAGAGCGCCTTCGGCATCGCGATGCTCGCACTCGCCTTCTATTACTTGCGTGGTGTGTTGCCCTACCCCCGTCCAGCGGTGCGGGACGAGGTGTGGCTCGCCGCGGCATTCGGATTGCTAGCAGGCGGCGTCATCGTGGGCGCGATTCATTTGTCCTTCAAGAGCGACGCCTGGGGAGCGCGGATTCGCAAGGCGATTGGTGTCGCGGCGTGCGTCGCGGGTGTCCTCGGAATCGTGGGCTGGGCCGAAGCTCTGCCGCCGGGCGCGCATATCGGCTGGGTCGAAAACTTCGAGGTAGGTAGGAGCCAGGCGCTGGCCGAAGAGCGTCCCATGCTCGTGGATTTCGGCGCGGATTGGTGCGCCGCGTGCCAGGAGCTCGACCGCGAGGTGCTGAGCGATCCGCGGGTCGTCGCCGAGGCGCGGAGGTTCGTTGCGGTTCGAGTCGACCTCAGCACCGACAAGGCCACCGACGACGAGTGGGCATTGCTCAAAGACTACAAGCAACCCGGCCTGCCGCTGGTGGTGCTCCACCACAGCGATGGCTCCGAAGCGGGGCGGGTTACTGGTCTGGTGGAAACCGACGAGTTCCTCGAAATGATGGGCGCCGTTCGCTGATTTGTGCGCCACCGTGCTAGCCTCCGCCGAGGAGCTACGGGAATGAAGAAGAGCACCCTTTCGAGACGTGAGATGCTTGGGCGGACGGTGCGCTTGACCGTGATCGGCTCGATGCCGGTCTTTGTCCATGCATGCACGCCACCAGAGTTCCACTGCGAGGACGTGAGCAACGTGGGCAAGGCCGATTTGGAGCTTCGGAACGCACTCGAGTACCAGGACCGCTCCCCTCACGGCGAGCAGAAGGACTGCGCGAACTGCGCTTTCTATGCGGTAGGCGACAAAAATCAGTGCGGACAATGCACCCTCGTCCGAGGTCCGATTCATCCTCTGGGGTACTGCAACTCTTGGGCAGCGAAGGGCTGAGGCTCTGACGTCATGGCGTTATTCGAGGTGCGTGGCCTACGGAAGGCCTTTGGGCGACACGTAGTCCTCGACGGGCTCGATATCGACATCTTCGCCGGTGAGATCGTCACAATCATCGGCGAGTCGGGCTCTGGCAAGAGCATTCTGCTCAAGGCGATGATGGGCCTCCTCGACATCGATGAGGGCACGATTCGCTTCGACGGGGCGGACGTCGCGGGACAGACGGAGCAGGAGTGGACGCAGACGCGCCGCCGAATCGGCATGCTGTTCCAGGAATCCGCCCTCTTCGACTCCCTCGACGTGTACGAGAACGTCGCGTACGCGCTGCGCGTGCAGACGACGAGGACCGAGGAAGAGATCGCAACGCGGGTGAGCGAGACGTTGGCGCTGGTTGGTCTTCCTGGGATCGAGACCATGGCGCCATCGGATCTGTCGGGAGGCATGCGTAAGCGCGTCGCACTGGCCCGCGCCGTGGCGGTGCGTCCCGAGGTCGTATTTTACGACGAGCCCGCCGAGGGGCTGGACCCGATCAACGTCACGCGCGTGAACCGCTTGCTGCTCGGGTTGCAAAAGACTCTGCAGGTCACTTCGGTCGTCGTGACGCACAACCTCAAGGCCGCGTTCGCGATCAGCGATCGCCTTGCTCTCATCCACGACGGCGCGGTGGCGGCCACCGCCGCTCCAGATGCTTTCCTCGAATCTTCGAACCCCGTGGTGCGTGAGTTTATCGGCGATCGAATGAGGCGAGTCCTGCGCGCAAGTTGAGGCGGCGGCCTAGGGGTCGCTCTCGAGGCGACCGTGCCAGTAGACCCAGTTGGCCCAGGCTTCAGGGATAGAGCTCGCCGGGTCAACGTGAAACGCGACGATGGGCAGCCACTTGGGCTTGACCGGCGGGCGTCGCAAACGGAGGCCCGCTTGGTGGGGCGCTCGGTTGCTCTTCTTTTCGTTACAGCCGTAGCAGGCCATGACGATGTTCTCCCAGTTGGTCTTGCCGCCTTGCGACTTGGGCACCACGTGATCGTAGGTCAAGCCGCGCAAGCGATGGCGGACTCCGCAGTACTGGCACTTGAAGTCGTCGCGCATGGCGACGTTGATGCGGGAGAACTTGATCGCGCGTTTGCGGCCAACGATGTTGCGAAGCAATCGCACCACGGCCGGCATCTTGATGCAGATGGTGACCGAGCGTATGTCTTCGTCGTACTCCTCGACGACCTCGACCTTGCCATCGAAAATCATGCAGACGGCGCGTTGCCAGCTGATGATTCGGTGGGGCTGATACCCCTGGTCTAAGACAAGCGTGTGCATTCCGTTCGAACGTTCATATAGCGCGAACGGGCGAGGAAGTGAACCGTGCACGCCACGAGCGGGCAAAACTCGTTAGCCGGATCTCACGCGATACGGTTGGCGTCCCCGGGAGGATTTGAACCTCCGACCTTCGGTTTAGGAAACCACTGCTCTATCCGGCTGAGCTACGAGGACTTAGGTGGCGGCGTATAGCACGGGTGCGCAAAGGTTTTTAGTAGTCGAGGAGGGTGATGATTGGGGTGGGGGCTAGTTTTTTTGTGCCCTCTAGGGCTAGCAGGTTGATGACGAAGACGAACGCGGCGACTTCGGCGTCGCATTGCTTGACGAGCTCGCCCGTAGCCTTGGCTGTGCCGCCGGTGGCGATCAGATCGTCGACGACGACGACTCGGTCGCCTGGACCGAGAGCGTCCCGGTGGATTTCGACTGCATCGCTTCCGTACTCGAGGTCGTACTCTGCGCGATAGGTCGCGGCCGGAAGCTTACCTGGCTTGCGAACGGGAATGAAGCCGACGCCCAATTTGTCGGCCAAGGCCGCACCAAACATGAAGCCACGAGACTCGATGCCGATGACCGAGCTCACCGGCGCCCCGTCGAGCCTCTCCGCCATGAGTTGGATGCACATGCGAAACGCGTCGACATCGGCCAGCAGTGGCGTGATGTCCCTGAAGAGGATGCCCTCCTTCGGAAAGTCGGGCACGTCTCGGATGCGCTCACGCAGCAAGCTCAGACGCTCCTCGGTCATCGGTCTTTGGCCGGTCCCGCTACGTAGGCTGCGACGCCCATGTGGTCTGGCTGCGTTGCCTCGATGCTCAGCGGGGTGATCGAGATGAGCCCTTCGTCGAGCGCCTCCGTATCGGCGCCTTCGACTGGGTGGCTTTTCACGTGTCCGGGGCCACCGATCCACAAATAGTGACGGCCCCGCGGCTCGTCACGTACACCGCCCTCGTCGGCGTATAGGCGAAGGCCGAGCCTCGTCGCACGAATCCCCTTGGGCGGGACCGGCGGGAAGTTCACGTTGAGCAGGACGGCCTGGCCTTCCGGCGCAGTCGTCCCAAGGAGCTGCTTGCAGAAACGCTTAGCGTACTGCGCGGCACCCTCCATGTCGGAGGATGAGTTGGAGAAGGCGATGGAGGGCACGCCTCGAAGCGTTCCCTCGCGAGCGGCCGCCACCGTGCCCGAATAGTGCACGTCGTTGCCGAGATTGGGCCCGTGGTTGATTCCCGAAACCACCAAGTCAGGCCTGCGCGGAAGGAGGTCGGCCAAGAAGAATGCGACGTAGACGCAGTCTGCGGGTGTGCCGTCGACCGCCCATACACGCGGCTCCACTTCGTGGAAGCGAAGCGGATGGTGGAGCGTGATCGAGTGACTCTTTGCGCTCTGCTCGAGCTGAGGCGCGACGGTGTAGACGTCAGCAAAGCCGGCCAACGCCTCACGCAGCGCGACGATGCCGGCTGCGGCGACCCCATCATCATTGGACACGAGGATGAGTGGGCGATCCGACATGCGCTGAACGACCTATCGCGGAAGCACCCCCAAGGCAACGGGAGCAACGGGAACCCGCGGGCGGTGGGTAGTGGGCGGGAACAATGGAGAGGGAGGACCGGCGGGCCTTCGCCCTCCGGCCCGCCATTGGTCGGGGCGACTGGATTTGAACCAGCGACCCCCTCACCCCCAGTAAGGTGCGCTACCAAGCTGCGCTACGCCCCGTCCACCCTCTATTTGAGGGCACGCGACTCTAACTCAGGACTCCCTGAACGCAAATCAAAAGCAGTTCAGAAGCACCTGAGAAGCGCACAAACGGACAGCTCAGGCCTCTGGGCCGCGGCTGACTGTAACCGGGATCACTTTGTGGACGGTCACCTGCAGGGGCTTGGCTTTCACAGGCTGCGTTTCGGCCTCTACGAGCTGGTCGCGAAGCTCGGCGAGCTGCTGACGGAGACCCAGGAGCTCTGCACGCAATGCGACCTCACGCTGTGCACGGGGCTCAGGAGGACTGCTCCGCTGGTGACGACCCAGGTCGCGGATGCGTTTGCGAGCACCTGGAATCGTGAAGCCGTCGTCGTGAAGGAGTTGACGAATCAACATCGCAAGCTCGACGTCTTTGCGGCTGTACTGGCGATGCGCGCCGCGAGTTTTCTTGGGACGCAGCGCGGCGAACTCGGTCTCCCAGTAGCGGAGTGCGTGTGGCTTGACGCCGACGATGTCCGCGACCTCGCCAATCTTGAAGAACAACTTATCAGGCAGTTGGGTGCGCCGTGTCATGGCTCGAAC
>QMMB01000159.1 GCA_003647035.1 Deltaproteobacteria bacterium
AGGCTCCGCGAGGAAGACGTGGAGGAGGTCATAGAGCACGACGGCGACGATGCGGACGACATCGAGCGGCTCGCCGGCAACCTGTAACAATTTCCTCCCGAGGACGTCCTTTACATTCGCCGCCGGATCGTGAAACGATTCGTGCCTTCGAAAGGCGTTGGAATGAGTGAGAATGCCGTTTGGCTCAAGGTCCTCGACCCCGAGGAGCTACCCGAGGGCCGCGTAAAAGCCGTCACCTGTAAGCATCGAACTCTCTGCCTGACCCACTTCGAGGGGCAGTTTGCTGCGCTCGATAACAAGTGCCCGCATCAGGGGGGGCCGCTCGGGGAAGGCTCGATCGAGGGGGGCTTGCTCCGCTGTCCGTGGCACGGTTGGGACTTCGACCCGCTTACCGGCAAGCCGCCCGGAGGATTCGACGACGGCGTCGAGACTTTCCCGTTGGAGGTGCGCGAGGACGGCGTGTATGTCGCCTTTCCCGCCGAAGACCTTCACGTTCGCACGGTGAGCGACGTCATGGTCGAGACGCTCGTCAATTGGGGCGTGCGATGGGTGTGGGGGATCGTCGGGCACTCGAACCTCGGCTTCGGCGACGCGATGCGGCGACAGGAAGCGAAGGGAGCACTGCGCTACTTTGGAATCCGTCACGAAGGCGCCGCTGCTTTTGCCGCGTCGGCCTATGGCAAGCTCACCGGCAGGCCCGCTGCCTGCTTCGCGATCGCGGGTCCAGGCGCGACCAATCTGTTGACGGGGCTCTGGGATGCGCACGTCGATCGCGCTCCGACGCTCGCGCTCACCGGCCAGGTCCCGACGACTCTCATCGGCCGTGGCGCCTTTCAAGAGGTGGACCTCGCGGCGGCGTTTGGCGGCGTGGCGAAGTACACGGCGGTGGCCGCCAAGGACTCCAACTTTCCCGAGATCACCAGTCTTGCCTGCAAGCATGCCATTCTCGAGCAGGGTGTTTCGCACATGGTGTTCCCTGACGACGTGCAAGTCGTCGAAGCACCGGACATGAAGGCCGGCTCGCCGGAGGGTCGAATGGCGGCGCGCGAGATTGCGCCCCCACAGGATTCTCTCGCGCAGGCGGCGCAGCGGATTGCAGAGGCAAAGCGTCCGGTGATCATCGTTGGGCATGGTGCGCGGTTCGTGATGGAGCCGGTGATTGCATTAGCCGAGCAACTCAACGCCCCAGTGCTGACGACGTTCAAGGGGAAGGGGCTCATCGCCGATGACCATCCGCTTGGCTGCGGAGTTCTCGGGCGCAGCGGGACGCCCGTGGCGAGTTGGTTCATGAACGAAGCCGATTTGCTCATCGTGTTCGGCGCCAGCTTCAGCAACCACACCGGCATTACGAGCTACAAACCAATCGTCCAGGTGGACTACGACCCGATGATGCTTGGGCGTCTCCATTCGGTGACCGTTCCCGTGTGGGGCGAAGTCGGCGTGACCGCGCGACTGTTAAAGGAGGCCCTAGGGCCTACAGCGGCACTCGATCAGCGGCCGGACGTGGTCGATCGCTGGAGGATCTGGCGTGAGGAAAAGACTCGTCGGCTCAGCGAGGTCGAGGGTGGCGGCGTGCACTCGGCTGCGATCTTTGCAGCGCTGACCGCGACTGCACCACAAGACGCGATCATTGCCGTCGACGTCGGCAACAATACGTACTCCTTCGGCCGGTACTTCGAGTGCCAACGGCAGTCCGTACTGATGAGCGGGTACCTCGGATCGATCGGGTTCGGCTATCCAGCTGCCATGGGTGCGTGGGCTGCGACCCAAGAGAGTGATCCGCGGTTCAGCGGACGAAAGGTCATCGCGGTGACCGGCGACGGCGGCTTTGGGCAGTACATGGCCGAGTACACGACGGCGGTGAAGTACGGGATGGATATCACTCATGTCCTGCTGAACAACGGCGAGCTCGGCAAGATCAGCAAGGAGCAACGCAGCGCCGACTACGACGTTTGGCAGACGTCGCTTCACAATCCGAGCTTCGCCGAGTACGCCGAGCTTTGCGGGGCGCTGGGGCTTCGTGTAACGGCCGCCGATCAACTCGAGGGCGCGCTGGCCGAGGCGCTAGCGCACGACGGCCCGGCGACCGTTGAGATTCTCGCTGACCCACTTCTCATTTGATGCAGGGGACCGAATGACCGTCACGCAGGTTCGCAAACAAGAGAAGGTCCGAGTCGCCAAGTGGAGCGAGCTCGCGGACCGAGACCCCACGTATGCATTGGTCGCAGATGTCGACTTGGTGGTGCTTCGATACGACGATCAGGTGTCGGTGCTGTACGGCCGGTGTCTGCACCGCGGCGCCTTGATGGCAGACGCTCATGTCGAGGGGGACAACCTCATCTGTGGCTTGCACGGCTGGGACTATCGTGTCGATACCGGCGTGAGCTCCTACAACAACGCCGAGGTTCTAACGAAGTTCAGAGCCTGGGTCGATCACGACGCCGACGCGGTACTCGTCGACCAAGAGGAGATTCGGGCTTGGGCGGAAAAATCTCCGCAACCCTACGATCGACAACAGTATCTGGGTCTCTACGCGGACGTCCACGGGGCACCGGAGGAACCGTTCAACCAGCAGATTCAAGAGCTCGCGCGGAACGGGCTGAAGAACGTCGGTCACGATGGTCCAATGTCTGCGATGGGGGTGCCGCGCCAGGACCTGCCTTCCTGGAACGACGTGCTGATCTTGACGGCTCAGCTCGCGCGCAAGCCGCTGCTCGTTGATGTGACGGTCGGCTCCGACGTCGTCATTGGCCCCAAGGCCAAGAAGCCACTGCATCTCGATATTCCGCTCTTCGTCAGTGACATGAGCTTTGGAGCCTTGAGCCGCGAAGCCAAGATCGCCCTTTCGAAAGGCGCCGAGATGGCTGGCACTGGAATCTGCTCCGGCGAGGGCGGCATGCTGCCCGACGAGCAGGCGAGTAACTCCCGCTACTTTTACGAGCTTGCCTCGGCACGTTTTGGCTGGAGCATGGACAAGGTGAAGAAGTGCCAGGCGTTTCACTTCAAGGGCGGGCAGGGCGCCAAAACCGGCACGGGCGGGCATCTCCCCGGCAACAAGGTGAGCGCGGAAATCGCCGCCGTGCGCGGGTTGCAGCCAGGAGAGGCGGCGATTAGCCCTGCCACTTTTGCCGACATGCATGGGCCGGCGGACTTCCGGCGCCTCGCCGACGAAGTGCGGGAGGCCACGGGCGGCATTCCCATCGGCTTCAAGCTGAGCGCACAGCATATCGAAAACGACATCGACTTCGCGCTCGAGGCGGACGCTGACTACATCATCCTCGACGGCCGCGGTGGCGGGACGGGCGCAGCGCCCAACCTCTTCAGGGACAACATCTCTGTCCCCACGATGGTGGCGCTGGCGCGCGCCCGGCGTCATCTCGATGCGCGAGAGCGTTCGGACGTGACCTTGGTCATTACCGGCGGGCTTCGGACCGAAAGCGACTTCGTGAAGGCTCTGGCCCTCGGAGCTGACGCAATCGCTGTCTCGAACTCCGCGATTCAAGCCATCGGGTGCCTCGGGATGCGAGCTTGTCAGACCAACAACTGCCCTGTCGGCATCGCTACGCAGCAAGAGCATCTGCGAGCGCGACTCGAGATAGAGAAGTCGGCGCGGCAGCTCGACAATTTCTTCCGCGCGACGGTCGACCTGATGAAAGTGCTGGCGCGTGGCTGCGGGCATGCGCACCTCAGTCAGTTCGCACGGAGTGATCTCACCACGTGGAAGCGTGAAATCGCGGAGCTCACCGGAATTCACTACGCGGGAGTCACGCCGATATGACCCGGCCCGTATTGGGCGCGGTGCTTCCTGGTGAGCTGACCCAGGCACGCTTGGAGTTGCATTGGGCTGCGCAGCTAGTGAGCGCGGCGGGGACGAGCTTGCTGCCTGCGGAGGAAGACTTCAGCCACACCAACCTTGGCTGGGACCCGAGGCTCGGCGCGCTGGTGGGACACGACGTGGGCGCGAAACACGCGCGGGCGGCCCTGGTGTTTGACGGGTTGGGGCTCGTCGTCATCGAGGGTGAACGCGAGCGTGCGTCGCTGCGATTGTCGGGCCGCACCTTGTCACAGGCGCTAGCTTGGCTCGGGAGCGCAACCGCCGGAGACGATGCGGCGCTCGGTTTGCCCGTCCACGACATGCCGGCGTATCCCGTCGGTGAAGGGGCGGTTTTTTCGGATGAGGGGGCTGCAGCGCGCACCGAGCTCGCGGGCTGGTTCGAGGAGGCGTTCGCATCGATCGGCGAGCTCGCTGCGCACGAAGACACCGCCGCGCCCGTGCGTTGCTGGCCCCATCACTTCGACGTCGCGAGCTTGATCAGCCTCGACACCAAGGCCGGCGCAGAGGAGCCACGCAGCATCGGGGTGGGCTTCTCTCCGGGCGACGGATCCTACGATCAGCCGTATTTTTACGTGACGCCATGGCCGTACCCAGAGGCCAAGGCTCTTCCCCCGCTGGTGGCAGGTGCCCACTGGCATACCGACGGGTGGACGGGCGCAGTGCTGACAGCCGAGCGTGTGATTTCGGTCCCGGCACCGGAACAACAGCATACGATTCGGCAAGCGCTTGCCCGCAGCGTCGCTGCGTGCCGTGACCTCTTCGGCGTTTAGTCGCGATCTAGCGCCCGAGTAGCAAAACGCTGACGCCGGCCGCTATCGCGATGACTTGCGGCCACCCGGGAAGAGCCGGGCTGTCGTGCTCGTGCGCCCAGTCGTGCGTTACGACGTGCAGCAAGAGGCCACTCACCGCTGCCTCGATCCACGCTTCCCCGCTCGTCCAGGTTCCAAGAGAGGTTTGCTGCGCGAGCACGACTCCCAAAGAGCCGGCGACTGCCAGACCGATCGCGCGACGGATACCACTCTTGCGGCCGTGCGCGGAGGTGAAGGCGAGCGTGATCAACGCCGTGACGGGCACCGAGTGTACCGCGATGGCTGTCAGCACATCGCCGTGGTGATGCCCTGCATGCGCTTCACCGGTGAAGGAGCCCAGCGCGATCCCATCGCCGAGCTTGTGGATGATCAAGCCCCAGTAACTGAGCTCGAGGCCCATCGTGGACGAATGATCGTGCTCGGGGTCCTCGTGTGCGGCCTGTTCGATGAGCCATGGCGCCAAGAAGGCGGCGGCCACCGCAACCAAGACCCATGGCCCCCCCGCGCGCACCGCGTCGGGAATGAGTCGGCCCACCACGACGGCGACCGAGGAGACGATGGCAAAGGTGCGGATCGCGTCGAGGAGGCGGCCACGTCCCGGCGCCACCAAACCCACGGCAGCGCCCAAGGCGACGGATGCTACGACGATCGCGATCGGCCACTCCATCGAGCCGACTTACCACACTCAGGACTGCCGTGGCCGCGCTAGATGCCGAGCGACTCGGCTTCTTGGGCGGCTTCTTTCGCGAGGTGCTCCTGCGCGCATGTCGGGCACATGATGGATTCCTTCGCGATTTCGTAGCCGGCGCCGCCGGGATCGTCCTGGAATTTCGACCTGCTGCCGGCGCGGCCCTTCTGTGCTTTGCCGCGGCTCGGGTATTCAGCGGGCCGGCGTTCCGTCACCACCTTCGTCGCCCGCTCTCCGGGGCGCGACACTCGATTGCAAAGCTGACATCGGTACATCCAGGGACTCCTCGTTCTGAGAACCCGCTGTTTGGCACATGGGCCTGGCCCGGGCAACCCAGCAACCCAACAACCCAAGGGGCCCAGCGGCCTATTGACCGCCGACAGGGGGCTTAGGCGCCGAGAAGCTTGGCGATTTCGGGGGCTGCGTAGGTCAGCACCCCGTTGGCGCCGGCGCGTTTGAACGATAGCATGCTCTCGAGGATGACCCGCTCCCAGTCGAGCCAGCCCTGGTCGGCGGCGCCGCGGAGCATCGCGTATTCGCCGCTGACTTGATACGCAAAGGTTGGAAGCCCAAAGGACTCCTTCACGCGTCGGACGATATCGAGGTATGGCATGCCCGGTTTGACCATGACCATGTCGGCCCCTTCGGCCACGTCGAGGGCGACTTCCCGGAGAGCCTCGTCGGTGTTGGCAGGGTCCATTTGGTAGGTTCGCTTGTCTGCCGTGCCGAGGTTTTGGGCCGAGCCGACTGCATCACGGAATGGGCCGTAGAAAGCAGAGGCGAACTTGGCGGCGTAGGCGAGGAGGCTGATATGGTCGAGACCCTCGCCGTCGAGCGCTTCGCGGATCGCGCCGATGCGGCCGTCCATCATGTCGCTTGGGGCGATCACGTCGCAGCCGGCTTGGGCCTGCACGAAGGCTTGCGCGCACAGCATCGCGACCGTCTCGTCGTTGAGGACCTCGCCATCGCGGACGATGCCGTCCTGGCCGTGGGTGGTGTAGGGGTCGAGTGCGACGTCGCAGATCACGCCGATGCCGTCGTGCGCGTCCTTGATGGCGCGAACGGCGCGGCACACTAGGTTGTCGGGGTTTGTCGCTTCGTCGCCGTCTTGGGTTTTGGGCTCCGTGGTTTTCACGGGGGATACGGCGACCGCCGGGATGCCGAGCGACTTGGCGTTGCCAACTGCTTTCACCACGAGATCGATACTCAAGCGCTCGACGCCGGGCATCGAGGGAATCGGCGTGTGCACACCTTGCCCCTCTTGGACGAACACAGGCCAGATGAGGTCGGCCGGCGTGACCGTGGATTCCCGCGTGAGGCGCCGCACCCAATCTTGGCTACGATTGCGCCGCATGCGCGTGGTTGGGAACTTGGGGTGACCGGCGTGAGCCATGAGTGCGGCGAGCCTAGCATAGGGCTACAATCCGCGCGTGAGATTTGGGGTTCTAGTACTGGCCGTATCGCTGTGCGTGGGCGCTTGTTCGACGACGATGACCGGACGCCGCCAGCTGACGCTGATTCACGAAGACAAAATGGACGCGATGGGCATCGCTGCGTTCGCGAGTTTGAAGCGGGACGGGGAGCTCACTCAGGACCGGGCAATCAAAGAGTACGTACGGTGCGTGGTGGTCTCCATCCTGGAAGTCATTCCCCGGGAGTACGGCCCCGACGATGGACGTTGGGAGGTTTTGGTCTTCGAGGACACCACGCCCAACGCGTTTGCGCTTCCCGGGGGAAAGATCGGGGTCCACACGGGCATGCTCGACGTCGCGACGACGCCAGGGCAGCTTGCGGCGGTCCTCGGCCACGAGATTGGACACGTCCTCTTGCGCCATGGCAACGAGCGGATGTCGCAGGCGATCTTGTCCGATGCGGCCATGCAGACTGCGTCCGTCGCGGCGGGTGCTGCGGCGCCCGAGTACCAGGAATTGATCGTCGGCGGGCTCGGGGTCGGCGCGCAGTTCGGGGTGCTCCTGCCATTCAGCCGCAAACACGAGAGCGAGGC
>QMMB01000160.1 GCA_003647035.1 Deltaproteobacteria bacterium
CGTGCTCTCCGACCCAGGCTTGAAAGCTCATGAGGCGTTCAACGTCGTGCTTCAGCTCGACGCTGCCGGCGTGGCACGCCTGGCAAAGTACGGACACGACATCGAGAAATGGTCAGGCAAAGACCACCATAAAATGGCGGTACCGGCGGTCTTCCTCGTTCGAGATGGCAAGGTCGCCTGGGCTCACGTCGCCCGAGACTACAAGACGCGTCCGAGCACCGAGCAACTCCTGGCCGCTGTGGCACCCTAGGCCCGAAGGGCCGAGTACACCTTTCTGGTTCGAGTCCACGCCCAGAGGGCTTGGAGCACGATCGCGAACAGCAAGTCGGCTTGCTGTCATTAGTGGGCCATCCAGGACTCGAACCTGGAGCCAATGGATTAAGAACGCAGCTACCGCGAATGCGAAACCCGCTTGATCTAACGATTCCGCGAATCACATAGGGTCAGAAGAGGCCACCAAACGCCCCGAAACGGCCTATTTCGGACACGGTGTCCAGAATGAAAAGCGCGTCGGGCCGATGCCCGACGCCTGAACTTGGTTTTGACATGACAAACGGCACCATGCGGAGTCGGAATCTGTGTTGCGGCATTGAGGAGCGCTCTCGTTGCCTAGCTGCCCGTCGAATCGACGAGTCCGTGTCCTGCGGATTCGCCTATTGGACCCTGCTTTCGCCACATGGACGCGCCAAGTGCGATCAGCCGTAGTTGTTCGGTAGCTCGCTCGGTCACTTCCTCCCTTGCTTCGCCGTGTGCCTCGAGCAGTTCCGCGCTCGCGCTCACCATTGTGCCGACGATCAGGTCGGCCATCATGCGTCGATCTTCTGAGCTCCAGTCACCAACGTCGGGAAAAACGGCGAGGTCGATCGTGCGCTCGTTGGTGGCTCGTGATGCACGACCGACGATCACGTTTGTTCACTATTGTAGCACCGCGGAAGATCTGGCGTATTGCACCGCGCGAGGCGACGCCCTCCTCGAGCGCGACCGCGGCACAAGGGCGCGTCTCGTTCGTTCGGAGTGCCCGCGTTGCCGACAATGACGGGAAACCCCTACTGTTGCAGGCCGAGCAACACGGGCTTTCTCCGCAATGCGGATGCCGGATGGGTATCTGCCACACATGCCTCTGCTCGCTTGAGTCAGGCGCCGTCAAAAACCTTCAGACCGGAGAGATCACCGACCAGGCCGGCGCCATGATTCAGATCTGCGTCAGCGCCCCGGTGGGTGATGTGTCCGTGGACCTCTAGCCACCGCCCACTTCTCAAAACTAGGAAAGATCCCCCATGACTACGACACAAACCACAACAGATTGCATGGTCGAACGCGTCACAGCGCAACGCTATGGCATGAACGACGCGAAACTCGATGCGTTTGGCAAAGAGATCGAAGGGATTCGCGAAGAGCACATCAACGACCTCGGCGCAGAGGACGTTCGCTACATCAAGCGAATCATCCGTTGGCAGCGCGCCTTGATGGTTATCGGCCGGGGAGTCCTGTTCTTCGGGTTGTTTCCGCCCGCTTGGATAGTTGGAACGCTGTGCCTTGCGATCGGCAAGATCCTCGACAACATGGAAATCGGTCACAACATCATGCACGGACAATACGATTGGAGCCGCGATCCGGCGCTGCAATCGAGCACGTTCGACTGGGACACGGCGTGCCCGGCCGAGCAGTGGAAACATTCACACAACTTTGAGCACCACACGTTTACCAACATCGTCGGCAAGGACCGCGACGTGGGGTACGGTGTGCTGCGGATGAGCGAGGACCAGCGTTGGCACCCCGTGCACCTCGGCAACGGGCTCTTCGCCTTGCTGCTTGCGATCGGATTTGACCATGGCGTGATGCTGCATGACGTCGCGTTCGACGAGGTGCGTGCCGGCAAGAAATCTTGGAGCGAGGCGAAGAAGACTCTCAAGAAAGGACTCCGCAAGACCGCAAAGCAGAGTCTCAAGGACTACGTGCTCTGGCCACTTCTCACTGGACCGCTGTTCCTCCACACGCTTGCCGCAAACTTCACGGCGAATGTCTTGCGGAACCTGTGGACCTACACGGTGATCTTCTGTGGCCACTTTCCGGACGGTGTGCATCAGTTCACCGAGGCGGAGTGTGAAAACGAATCCAAAGGTCATTGGTATTTTCGACAGCTGCTTGGTTCCGCCAACCTCACAGGCGGCCCGCGCTTTCACGTGATGGCCGGAAACCTGAGCCATCAAGTCGAGCACCACCTCTTTCCGGACCTTCCCGCTCGTCGTTACGCCAGCATCGCGCCGCGCATCGAAGCGATCTGCAAGCGGTACGGGTTGGCTTACAACAAGGGCCCAATGCATCGCCAGTTTGCGACAGTGGTCGGCAGGATTCTAAGGCTGTCGCTGCCGCCGAAGCACAAGCCTGGACGGGGTGCAACGAATGCACTTCCGATGACCGCTTAGAAACCGGAACCTGAGACGTCAACGGATGACACCCCGCCCAGATCTCGGCGCGGCGTCATATTGAGGATGTTCTTGAAGGAGGACTTCGTGATGATGCAGCTACATTCTGAGAGCAACGGCGACAAGGTGGCAGCTCTCAGCCCCGACGACCGGCGCCGCGCCAATCGGATTCGCGCTCAGCTCCAAGCACAGAGCCGCGTTCTTGTGTACCATCGCCTCGAGGAATCTGCATGCCTGGTGAATCCCTGATCGCTGTCTTCATCGATTTCGAAAACTTGGCCATCGGGGCTCAAGTCACGAAGTCTGGGCGCTTCAAGATCGAGCTCGTCCTGAAACGGTTGCTGGAAAAAGGCCGGATCGTCTACAAGCGCGCCTACTGCGACTGGAGTCGCTACCAGGGCGCCGTACGCGAGTTTCACGGTCAGGGGATTGGTCTCGTCGACATCCCCCAGAGCAGGATGAGCGGGAAGAACAGCGCCGACATCCACATGGTCGTCGACGCTCTGGACCTGTGCTATTCGAAAGACCATATCGACACGTTTGCGTTGCTCTCGGGCGACAGCGACTTTTCGCCGCTCGTCTCCAAGCTCAAAGAGAACGACAAGCGAGTTATCGGGGTGGGTGTCAAAAAGTCCACGTCCGACCTATTGATCGCCGGTTGCGACGAGTTTATCTACTACGACGACCTAATCCGTGCGGCCAAGCCAAAGACTACCCGCGCCTCTGGTCGTAAGAAGACCAAGACCAAGAAGGACGATGCGGTGGATTCCTTCATGGAGATCGTCGAGTCGATGGACCAGGACTACGACACCTTGTGGGGCTCGATGGTCAAGCAAACCCTGAAACGCGTGTATCCAGGGTTCAACGAAGGCTACTACGGCTACCGGGGTTTTACGGATCTGATGAAAGACGTCGAGGACCGCGGTCTCATCACCCTCGAATACGACTCCGAGCGCGGCAACTACAAGATCAGCGCGCGATAAGGCGTTCTGCGCAGTTCAGGAGCTGAGTGAGCGCAGGGGTGTATAGCGAGGGGCCTATTCGCTGGAGCGACGCGGCGACCAGTGGGGTTTTGGCAATCACTTAGATTGCGCCGGGTGCCTTCATCGGGACGATTGCACCGATCGCGCGCTTGCCAGCGGCGTTGGATGAGCGTTGTGTGGCTTTGCATCCCGGCCAACGTCGGTCGGATCTCTTTGACTTGCGGTCGGTAGGATCTCTATCTGTTTCAGGGCGGCGTGATCTCCACGCTCCGCTCCCGCGAGAGCTGAAGCACGCGATTTCGGGCTCGCTCGTAATCCTGCGGCCGATGTAGCTGCCGATAGGCCAAGGCCGCGAGGTAATGCGCTCCGATGGACGAAGGCGTTCGCGAGAGCCGGCGCTCTACGTCGCGAAGAAACGCCGCATCCGCTTCGCTTTGAGGACCGGGCCGAAGGGAAGCCGCGTGCTGAAGGGCCGTCGCCGGCTGTAGCGCCGGGTACCCGTACGATCGCAGATAGGGCTCATCGACGCGGCTTTGGTCCACGAATACTGCCGCCACGTCGTCCCAGTACACGAGCTCCCAACCCGGATCGGCAGCGAGAGCGGCCAGCCCTGGACCGGCTAGATCGGCCTGCTGGGCAACGACGTATCCAACATCGTGCTCGGCGATCTGCTTCGCAAGGACGCTCGCATCGCTTGGCGCCCTCAAAGTCTCGGCGAAGAACGAACCCCCGTAGACGGTATCGTTCCGCCCGTCGATGAACACCTTTTGCACCGGAGCCAAGGCGAAGAGCAGATAGCCGCCGAGATTGAAGCTATTCCACATCTTCCCGCCTGGCGGATGCTCGGCGAGAAAGGAAGCCGCCCGAGTGGGGACGCGCGATTCGACGATGCCCACCCCCCAATACGACCGCGGCAAGCGCGTTGTGTAGGCAACCGCGAGGATGGCGACGCCGAGCAAGATGCCCGCGGCCTGCGAGAGCGAACGACGAACGTGGGGTTGAGTCCAGTCTAGCAGCGCCTCCGCGCCGCGCGCAGCCCCCGCGACCAGTGCCGTGGCGAAGAAGGGCATGAAACGCCCAGTTCGAAGGGTGAGAATCGCCGTGCCCAGCACGATGAGCAACTCGGCGTCGAGGCGGCTCGTCTTCGGCCGAAAGCGCCCGATGAGCCACAAGAGCATAAGGGGGGCGATGGCCAAGTGTCGCTCGACAAGCGTCGCAACGCTCAGCGGTTGCCAGTCAGTCAGGACGGTGAAGTCGCTTCGCGTCGTGATGCCGAATCCTGAAAGGAGGTAGAACAATCCTCCGCTATTGAGCGTGAGCGCCAGCGTCGAGAGGAGCCCGACGCCGACGGCTGGAAGGGCCAGAGAGCGACGCTTCTCCGCCGAGAACAGCCACGCCAACCCGTACGCGCCGAGCGCGAAGAGGCCGAGCGTTCCTGCGCGATGGAGGTTGCTCCAAAGCGCAAAGAGGAGCGGCAGGAAATAGAGGGCGCGCGGCTTTCCCTCATCGGCTCGCTTGAGGAGCCAGAGGAGAAGCGCGAAGGCGAGATAGGAGAACACCTGGGGCTTCATCGCCAGCGCCGCGAGCGACGACGCGCCCCAGAGGCCGATGACCAGACTGCTCGCACCCAACGACGCGCCGGCGAGCCGCCCCAAGGTCAACGCGATCGCCACGCCAATCGCCGCATGCAAGACCGTCAACCCGGCGACACCCGCGGACTCATAGGCGAAGTAGTAGAGCACCTGCGCCAGAGCATCCGTATAGCGCCAGGACTCGTTCGCCATCGTATGGGAAAAGGGGTCGAGGACTGGAATCGCCCGATGCTCGACGATCCACTGGCCGGTCCGCACGTGCCACCATACATCGCTGCTCGCTATGCGGAACAAGAGCGTTGCACCAAATGCGATGCTGGGGATGAGCCAAAGAAGGCGCTGCCGTGCCGGAGCAGTCACGCTCGGCATCCTAGCCTGTGCGCCGCGAATGCAGGCCCCAAATGGAAACGCCCGTCGCTGTCCGGTGAGCATAGCGAATTCAAAGGCCCTGTCTGCGCTGTGAGTCACGCGACATAACATCTAGTACCGCGCAATTGGGCCCTCAACATGAGCCCGATGGGCTAAGAGAGCTACTCGCGAAGATTCGCGCAGCGGCGCACGCGAAGATCATCACGCAGGTCCGCGCTGCAGCTCTAGTCGCGCTCGTGGAGGAGATCTCGTGAAGCGCTCGGCCACAAAGCGCATCCGGCTGGCGTGAGATCGGATCACGAATCGATCTGCGGCCTGCTGGTGCTCCATTAAAAGAAAACAGACACAATGACTCCCATTACTCAACAACTAGCTTTAGCTTACGGCGAAGACTTCGTCGGCCTCGCCCGAGTGACCACCAGAAGCTGTTCACCGCGGGACGGGCCCTCGAGACCGAGCTCGGCCTCAGGCCTCAGCGTTTAAGAGCGCGAGAGCGAGACGACTTGCCCCAACGGGCTGCGGACTATGAAGCACAGCAGGGAGTCGACAGCTTCGCTCGCTGGGCGCGCAAGACCCTCTCGCCTGCACTTCGAGCAACCGAGATGCATAGCTGGGACGAGTTGCATCGAACCTGTGGTCACTTTGGTGTGATCCTTCGGTTGCACGGAAATGGACTGGTCTTTGAGGACGCGGAGCGAGGCATTCGCGTGAAGGCGTCGAGCGTCGGCCGGGAGCTGAGCAAGCCCCGACTTTGCAAACGGCTGGCGCATCGCGTTGGAGTAGCCCGCGGTCTGCACAAAGCGAAAGGTGCCGCCTGCCGCTGGCATGATGCCTACGCGCACCTCCTTGAGGCCGAAGCGGGTATCGCTCGCCGCCACGCAGATATCGGAGCAAAGCGCGATCTCGGTGCCAAGCGTGAAGCATCGCCCATGCGTCGCTGTGATCATGGGCTTTCGGCGAAGGCGCCCGACGACGTGCCATGGGTCCACCGTGTCGTTGCCCATCGGAACATCTCGATCGTGAATGCGTTTCGCTTGTCGGGCCGATTGAACTTCACGAAGCCGATGGAGCCTCGCTTCTCGTACTGAATGTGGTCGTCGCTCATGCGCTACACATACGGCCGCAGAGCGGAGAACGCGATGCTGCCCCCACTGCAAGCCTGCAGTGAGCCCGAGCGGAGGTAGCCACTTGCGACCATGACAGCGCCGCCCTGCCCCGCCGGATCTCAGTGCTCCACTTCAGGCGGCCAGCGAGCGCCCCACGTGGAGCCCCATCGCGTAGATGGACAGCTGCGGCGGCACCCCAATCGACGACGGGAATAGCGACCCATCGGCTACCCACAGGTTCTGCAGGTGGTGGTGCTTCCCGTCGCTGCCCACTGGGGCACGCTGCGGATCGTCCCCCATCGGAACCGAAGACATCGGGTGTACCGCCACCACGTCCAGCTCGCCCTTCTCGATGGGCATGGTCTTGAGCCACTCCAGGTCGTCGCCCGGTTCCAGCACCCTCGGCACCCGCGACGGAATCAGCACCCGTTTGGCCCCCGCTACGAACAGCGCCTTGGCGCTCGCCCACAGGCCCAGCGAGAGCTCCGCCCGGTCGGCTTCGTCGGGCCAGTATTCGATGGACAGGCCGAGCTTCCCGTTCGGCCGCACCTTGCCCGGCGTCAGGTCGTGGATCATCGCCGTCACCACGCCGAGGTGCGGGTAACGCTCCATCAGCGCCCGGTGCGTCGCCCCGTGGCCCGGCACCATCGTCGCTGTCCCCACCGGGTGCGCGAAGGCCGGCAGCACCCACACGCGGTGGCCGTCGGGCTTGTCCAACTCGAGGAACTCCGTGCACTCGTAGGTCTGCGGAATGCCCTCCCAGGCTTTCACCGGCTCGTCGCAGTCGCCCGCGGCGATCACCGCTGGGTGAATGCGCAGCGTGTTCCCGGTCTCCCCGGACGGATC
>QMMB01000161.1 GCA_003647035.1 Deltaproteobacteria bacterium
CGACGGTGAACTCGCGCCAGCTGAAATAGGAGAAGAGATCGTCGTGCTCGGCAGGCTTGTACTTGTCCTCCAGCTCCAACTCGACGGCGCGGATGGCCTTGAAACCCTCCGCCATCATGGCCATGTGGCCTTCGAAGATGCCCATCGCCATGGACGGAGAGTCCTGGAAGAGGTGGTTGGCCCAGGGGCACGGGTAGGGGTTGAACGGATAGGTGCTGCCCCAAGCCGAGGTGCAGCCGGTGCTGTTGATCATGCCCATGCTGGTCCGACCCCGACCGGTGGTGCCCTCGACGTACTTCCACTTGAGGTCTTGCAGCTTGGCCACCAGCGAGGTCATCCGCCGGAGCCAGCTCTGGTCGATCGGCTGACTGCCCTCGATGGTCTCCATGCGTGCGGCGATGGCGGCGAGCGTCACGTCCTGATCGCCGATGTCATCCACGACCTTGGCCATGACTTCGGGGTCACTCACGTTGAGCTCTCCGGCGAGCCGGAGCTGGATGTGTTTCTTCAGTCGAGCGATGAGCTCGGTGACGTGGGCGAGGTGCTTGGCGATCCGCGGCTGCATCAGGGCTTCCACGGTGGCGGTGAAGATGTGAAGCGAGGTTTTCTCCGAGCAACCCATGCACGCGCCGTCACCGCTGGTGAACGGCAAGTAGTTGGCCTTGTCGAGGAGGATCGTTTGCAGAGCGCCGATGCCCTCTTCGATGTCGTCCACCCGGATGTACTTCGCGGGGGTGGTTGGCAGGTCGCTCCAAAGGTCCCAGTTGTCACGGAGCAACTGCACCGACTCCGCCGTCTGCTTGATGGGGCGCAGCGCGTCATCGTCGCAGACCTCTACGCACTCCATGCAGCCCTTGCAGGTGTACGGGTTGACGGTGATCGAGAGAAGGCCGCCACTCCCGGGCTGATCCTGCTCGGGCAGAGTGTAATGGGGCCGAGTCAGCGCGAACTGGAATCCGTTTAGCTCCTCCCTGAAGAGGTCCATCTCCTTCTGGAGCTTCTTCTTCTCGCCGCCCTGGAGCTCGCTCTGCTTGACGGTCTGCGCCATGGCCTCGTCCATGAGCGCTGCCACGGAGTCGGATTCCTGCGCCTCTTTGAACAGGCCGTGCAGATTGCGTTCCATGAGCTTGGCTGCTTTCGGCAGATGTTCGATCTGTGCTCCGTTGCCGTTTTTGCGCACCCGGTTCACTACGGTATCGAAAACCTGGCCCACCTCGTTCACCAGCCCCGGAATTGCCGTGTCGGGGCAGACGGTGTAGCAGTCGCCGCAGGCGGTGCAGTTCTCGGGCAGCCACTCGGGGTGATCGAAACGGATTCCGGTCATGTCCCGGAACAGCGCCGTGGAAGGCGGCATCACACCCAGTCCGATGAACGGATCGGTGAGGTTGTCGTTGCCCATGCCTCGTGCGTAAAAGCTGCCCGTCTGCTCCCAGAAGCGGTGGATGTCGCTCATGGGCGCCTTACTCTGAGGCAGAGGCTTCACCATCACTGGCAGCTTCCGTTTGCCGCCTGCAGTTTTGCTGTCGTCGGTGATGGGGCCGGGGACCACCTCGTGGATTTCGTCGAAACCGCGCTTCACCACCTGCATGTTGTCATCCACGACTCTCTTTCCCTTGGAGCCGAATTTCTCCTGGAGCTGGTCGTGAATGGCGTCCAGGAGGTGCTCCTCGGTGAGCCCCGCTTGCTTCATCACCGGCGAGGCGGCGAAGAACGCACCCTGGAAGGCGATCCCCTGCATCCGGAGCTGGAGGTCGGCATCGGTGGCCTCGTCCCGCGCGATCTTGAAAGCGTCCAGGTAGTAAACCTTGATCTTCTTGTCGATGATAATCTTCTGGTACGTGGGCGGGATGCTCTCCCACATCTCTTCCGGCGATTCCTTGTCGCTCTGGATGATGAAGACGCCGCCTTCTTTCAGGCCGGCCAGCGCGTTGGTGTGCCCGAAAACGTTCGGGTCCGGCGACAGCACCACGTCCACGTAGAAGTACTCGCAGTTGATCTTGATCGGCTCTGGCGCCGCCGACAGGTAGTACGTCGTGGGCTGGCCCTTCTTCTCGGAGCCGTACTTTGGGTTGGCCTTCATGTGGTAGCCCAGGAGATCGAACAGCGTCATCGCCAGGTTCTTACCCGTCGTGATTGCGCCCCAGCCACCGATGGAGTGAAACCGAACCGTGATGCTGTCCTTGGGCATCAGGTTGGGATTCTCCGATCCCCGAATCGCCAGCTCCTTGACCCTGGGATACGCCTCTTGAATCGTTTGCTGATATATCTCCTGCTTCGGCGTGATCGCCTCGTCCCGCAGGAAGTCGATCGAAAGGTAGAACAGCTTTTTCCGCGGCCCCTTCTCGAGCATGTTTTCTATCGCGCCGACGATGCCCTCGGGCTGGAGGTCGCGGCTTCCCATGCCGAAGGAGCCGGAGTAGAGGGCCGGCGCGTCGTTCAGTGACTTGTACGCCGCCAGCTCGGGGTACGCCGGGTTCTTGGGGTCCTTGCTGTTCTCGAGGCACTTGCTCACGGTGGCGCGGATCTCCCGCATGAGAGGCAGGTCGACGGCGAGCGGCTGGTCGAGCCGCTCCAGAACGCAGACTCCCTTCTTGCCCTGGATGATGCGCCCGATGAGATCGCTGGGGAACGGGCGGAACATGAGCATATCGACCACACCCACCTTGAGACCCCGCGTCTCGCGGAGGTAGTCCACCACCGCTTCGGCCGAGGGGACCATGCTGCCCTGGCCCACGATGAGGTAGTCCGCGTCGTCGGCCCGGTACGTCATCACCCGCTCGTAGCGACGACCGGTGAGCGCGTAGAACTCCTCGAACGCCTGTTCGGTCAGAGCTTGAATGTGATCGAAGAAGAACGGCCGCTGGGCCGCCACGCTCTGCATGTACGAATCCTGGTTCTCGACCAGACCAGCCATCAGCGGGTTGTCCACGTCCCAGAGCAACGGGATGCGCCGGCGGGTTTCGCCGTAAATGATCTTCTGCGCCGGGGTGGGCGTGTCGATGATGTCATCGGGTTGCCCCAGGTACTCGGCGATGAGCGCCCGCTCCGGCACCCGCATCGACTCGATGAGGTGGGTCGTCAGGAAACCGTCCTGCGCAATGATCCCGGGAGTGAGTGACAGCTCGGCGATCCTGTGGCTGATGATGTTCAGATCCGCCGCCGCTTGAGCGTTCTTGGCGAACATCTGGAAGAAGCCCGTATCGTCGACGCAGTGGTAGTCGTCGTGTCCGGCGTGCACGTTGAGGGTGGACTTGGTCATCGCCCGTGCACCGACATTCAGAACGTAGGTCAGCCTCGTGCCCACCGCCGCGTAGAGCGACTCGTGCATGTAGGCGATGCCCTGGCCGGAAGAGAAGTTCGCCGAACGCATCCCCGTCATGGACATGCCCGCGGTGACCGCCGCTGCCGCGTGCTCGCCCTCGGGCTCAATGAAGATCAGAGGACGCCCGGAGACGTTGATATGTCCGGCCGCAGCGGCCTCGGCCCAGTACTCGCCCATCTGGGTCGAGGGCGTGATCGGGTAGGCGCCGGCGGCATCGCTCGATTCGCGCTCACACATGATGACCGCGGTGTTGCCGTCCAATGCGGCACGGGAACCGGGGTATTTGAAGTTACCTTCCCCCTTTTCCCCCTGGGTCTCGTTCTTTTTACGGAAGCTTAGTGCGGACATCGAAATCACCTTCGGGCTCAGGCCCTGGTATCTACGTCGGGGCGTCGCGGAGCGTGCCCTTACGAATGATCTTCTTCGCTGCCGGTCCCTTCACCGGCCCAGCCTTGGGATCGATCCAAACGATAGCCCCTGTGGGGCACCGTTCAATCGGAGCCTGCGTCTTGTGTGGCCTGCTGTAGTCCACCACCGGAAGGTTCGTCTTCATCGTGATGAGGCCTTGGGGAGCGTCCATCTCGCAGCGACCGCAGTTGGTGCAGCCCACCTCACAGTCCTCCAGGATCTGGTCGCCATCGTCCTGGGAGCTACACACGACCCAGAGGCGATGGCTCTCCTCGTGAAGGGAGAACAGGTCCTTGGGGCAGACCTCGACGCAGTCCCCGCAGGCGGTGCACTTCGCCTCGTCCACCACCGGCAAGTTGTGTGCGTCCATGTGTATGGCGTCGAAGTCGCAGATCACGTCGCAGTCGCCGAGACCCAGGCAGCCCCAGAAGCAGCCTTTGCCGCCGCCGGCCACCCGAGCAGCGGAGCGACAGGTCTGGTGCCCGTGGTACCTGGCGTGGTTGCGGGCTACGTTGGTGCCGCCGGCGCACGCCAGTCGCGCCACCACTTTCTCTTCGGCCCCGACGTCGACACCCAGGAAGCTTGCGATCTCCGCTCTCTCCTCGCCGGAGCTCACCGTGCATTTGCCCGGCAGAGCCTCGCCCGTAGTCAAGGCTTCCGCGAACGGGCGACAGCCGGGAAAGCCACAGGCACCGCAGTTGGCGTGAGGAAGCATTTCCTCCACCACGTCGATTCGTGGATCCTCGTACACATAGAGCTTCTTGTGAGCCAGGACCAACGCTGTGGCAAGAATGAATGTGAGGCCGCTAATCGCCCCAACCGCCGTGAGAAACAGCATGGGTAGGAGGGCTCTAGCGCACTCACACTACGCGTCGACTCGCTCGGTGTCTGGCAGCTCCAGGATCAGGTCCTTACCGTAAGTCGTGGACGACGTGGATTGACGGGTGCCAAACGCATCCCATTCGTCGGCCGCGCCGCAGGTGCAATCCGTGCGCCTCGCACACTCGGATTGCCTGACAAAACCGGGCCTCCAGTTGGCACGCCTGATGCAAATAAATCACCCGAGTTGGTACAAATCCGACCATGCTCCGCAGTACGAAGCTGTCTCGGTCGAGCGTGAATAGGTTGCCGCTTCACAGAAGTTGACACCAAGCCCTATTGCCGTCACTGCACAGCTTAAAAGCCGCTCGCAGCAAAAGGAACCGGGACTCCTACTGGTCATCGGCGAAACTTCTTGAATCCACAAAGAGAATCTTATGAACCGTCCCCGTATTGTCAGTCTCCCGGAACACATCGTCGAAATCGTCAGCGACGCTGGTGAAGGTGCACAAAAAGCAGCCGTTGCCTTTGCCCGGCTCTGCGCCAAAACAGGCAACGGCCTTTGGACCGTGGAGATCATACCCTCCGAGATCCGGCCCCCACCGCATACGATCGGAAGCGCGAGCGGTAACCGCATCCGCCTTGCCGAGCGAAGCCAGGTCACGAATGCCGGCGACCTCGCGGACGTGGTGCTGGCCTTTAACGAAATGGCCCTGCTCTCGCGCCTCGAAGCTGGAAGTCTCGCCGACGACGTTCTCGTGCTGATCGACGATCAGTGGGCCACTCACGACGTCGAGGAGTATCGGCTCTCCTACCGCGAGGTGCTCGACAAATTCCGGACGCGCGGGGCGACCATCATCGAGATCCCGCTACAAGAAGAAACGCTCCGCCACGTCGAGGATGCAGAGCAGGGCAAGAACATGTTTGCTGTGGGCCTCTTGTGCGCCCTCTACAGCAAGAACGTGAATCTGCTCAAGAATGTGATTCGTGGCATCTTCGAGAAGAAAACCCGTGAGGTGATCGAGACGGCCGTGAAGCTCGCAGGCGCCGGTTATGAATACGGAATCGCACACTTGGAAGAACGCTTCGAAATCCAGGCTGTCCCGACAGATGTTTCGAAAGTGGCGATGAACGGGAACACCGCACTCGCGCTCGGCGCCGTCTCGGCCGGATTCGAGATGTGCTCCATGTATCCGATCACGCCGGCGACCTCCGCTTCGCACGAATTGTCGGACATCTTCGAAGATTTCGGTGGCTTCGTCCATCAGGCCGAAGACGAGATCGCCGCAATCGGGGTGGCGCTCGGGGCCTCCTACGCCGGAAAGACCGCGCTTACCATCACCTCGGGGCCAGGCATGGCCTTGAAGGCGGAGTTCCAGGGCTTGGCCGTGATGACCGAGACACCGCTCGTCATCGTTGATGTTCAGCGGGGTGGCCCTAGCACCGGGTTGCCGACTAAGATCGAGCAAGCGGATCTGCTTCATGCGCTCTATGGCGCTCCAGGGGACGCACCCAAGGTCGTGATGGCGCCGAGCACGATCGAAGAGTGTTATTACATTCTTTCCGTCGCGCGGAAGATCGCGGAGGAATTCCGCATGCTCGTCATCGTCCTTTCCGACGCGAACCTCGCGACCGGTCAGCAGCTCTTCGATCGTCCCGATGTTTGCGAAACACAGGAGCGGCCTCCGCTTGACCTCAGCGCGGTGTCACCGGGAGCCCTACCGTACGATTGGGATCCAACGACGGGCCTTTCGCAGCGCCTCATCCCCGGGCAGCCGGGCGGAATGGGGGTGACAACCTCGCTCAACCACGACCTCAATGGAAAGGCCTGCTACGACTCCGAGAGCAACCAACGCGGCCACACCATGCGCAGCCGGAAACTCGCCGCGTTGCAGAGAAGCCTGCATCCGCCGAGCGTGTATGGAGAGCCCGAAGGCGACCTCCTCCTCGTGGGTTGGGGCAGCACGCGGGGAGCGATCGAGGAAGCCGTCGACAGGGCGCGTGAGGAAGGCTACGCGGTTTCCTCCCTCAACATTCAGTTCCTCAGTCCCCTGCCCCCCGGGCTCCACGAGATCTTCGCGGGTTTTGAACGGATCATCACGGTCGAGCTCAACTACAGCGATGATTGGGAGGACCCGTTGATCACAAAGGAAAACCGTCGTTACGGCCAGTTGGCGTGGATCCTCCGGGCCGCCACCCTGTTGGACATCGACTGCTATGCCAAGGTCCCTGGCCGCCCCTACATGCCGGTGGAGATCTTCGACGAAGTCCAACGCATCCTCGGCGATCAACCGGGAGTCGAAAGTCTCGGTGAAACCCTTCGCGCACTCAAGGGAGTAAGTTGACGATGTCCAGTATCGCGGAACTATGCGTCATCGAGAGCGGCGCGGTCGAAGCGCACTCCCTCGACGACTACGAATCTGAGAAGCCCCGGTGGTGCAAGGGATGCGGCGACCATGGAGTGCTGGCGTCGCTCCAACGCGTGCTGCGCAAAAACAATCTCGAGCCAGAGAACGTCGTCTCGGTTTCCGGCATCGGATGCTCGAGCCGCCTCCCCCACTATCTCTAGACTTACGGTATTCACGGCATCCATGGTCGGGCTTTGCCGATCGCCACGGGCGTGCGCCTCGCACGTCCCGAGCTTCCTGTCATCGTGATCATGGGCGACGGTGACTGTTTCAGTATCGGCGGCAACCATTGGCTGCATGCGATCCGCTACAACATCAACGCCGTCGTACTGGTGCTCGACAACGAGGTGTATGCGCTCACCAAG
>QMMB01000162.1 GCA_003647035.1 Deltaproteobacteria bacterium
CCGCGGCCGGCAGATCGTGCCGCACGACGCTCCGGGGTTGGGGTTCGAGCTCGAGGAGAGGCCTGATGCCTGAGCTGAGCCTGCTCGCGGCGGCCCAGGAGGCGCCGGAACGCGATTGCTTGATCGCCAACGGCCGAGTGTGGTCCTACGCCGAGGTGGCGACGCGTGTCCGCACCGCACTCGCCTTGCTTCGAGCCGAGGGCGTTGCACCTGGGGACCGGGTCGCCCTCACGCCTAGCGCCGATCTCGACTCCATCGTCTGGTTGTACGCGCTTTTCGAGCTCGGTTGCCCGGCGGTTCTGCTGCACCCGCGCCTCAGTGAAAGGGAGCGTTCCGTCGTCCTGGCGGAAGCGCAGCCGGCGCAGGTGATCACGGCGTCGATCACCGGCGGTGAATCGGGCGATGAGATTTCGGCACTCCCTTCACCCGCTCCCGACGAAACTC
This sequence comes from Deltaproteobacteria bacterium, assembly GCA_003647035.1. Lineage (GTDB taxonomy): Bacteria > Myxococcota_A > Polyangia > Polyangiales > Houyiibacteriaceae > SG8-38. The sequence continues at coordinate 445 of QMMB01000162.1, forward strand.
TGGCCATCGTGTACACGTCGGGATCGAACGGCCAACCCCGGGGCGCCCGTTTATCCCGCCACGCATTCATCGCATCGGAGGCCGCGCACGCCGCAAACCTCGGATGGATTCCCGAGGATCGCTGGCTGTTGGGGATGCCGCCGGCCCATGTCGGAGGCCTTTCCATTGTGACCCGGTCGCTGATCGCGAGGCGATGCGTCGTGTTGAGCGGAGGCCGCTTCGAGCCGGGCCCGTTCGCACGCCTCATGGCAGAGCATCGAGTGACGCTTTGCAGTCTGGTGCCGACGATGCTTCGAGGGCTGTTGACTGTCGACGAATCGGCGTGGACGCCGAGCCCCGACCTCCGCGCCGTTCTGGTGGGTGGAGCGCCGTTTTCTGACGCGCTGCGCGAGCTTGCCACGACACGAGGCATCCCCGCGCTCGCGACGTATGGGTGCACCGAGGCTTGCTCCCAGATCGCGACCCAAAGCACCCAACAAATCGGAAGCATCGGCTCGGGCGCGCCCCTGGCGGGCATCGAGCTGCGGCTCGAAGACGGCGAGATCCAAGTCCGCGGCGACGTGCTCATGGACGGCTACCTCGGACACGATCGAGGAGGCGATCCCTGGACATCGGATGGGTGGCTCCGCACCGGAGACCTCGGGTCCTTGTTGGCGGACGGCCAGCTCCTGGTCCGTGGGCGTCTCGACGACCTCATCGTCACCGGTGGCGAGAACGTGTCCCCGCAGGAAGTGGAGGCGTGGCTCGAAACCGTTCCGGGCATCGTCTCGGCTTGCGTATTCTCTGTGCCTCACGAGGTGTGGGGCGAGGAGGTGGTTGCGGCCCTCGTCGTCGATGCCGCGCGATATCGGGACGACGCTCTTCGGGACCGCCTCGTGAACGAGCTTGCGACGCACAAGCGACCGAAGCGGATCTGCTCACTCGACGCGTTGCCCCTCAACCGCTCCGGCAAGCTTGATCGCGCCGCGGCCGCTGCCCAGTGCGCGGGCGAGCTACGCCCGATTTAGTCGCTGTGGCGTCCGCGGAGTTCTGCTAACGTTCCGCGCTCAACGGGGAGACGGCCATGGCAGATCAGATCAACGCTTCGCACATTCTATTCATGTATGCTGGATCGGAGCGTTCCTCCGCGACGCGCAGTAAAGAGGAAGCAGAAACACAAATCGCGGACGTCGGGCAGCAACTTCGAGGCGGCGCCGACTTCGCAGCGCTGGCACAAGAGCACTCCGATTGCAGCTCCGCACAAGCGGGCGGTGATCTCGGTGGCTTCGGCCGCGGACAGATGGTCAAGGGGTTCGAGAATGCAGCGTTTGGGCTCGAGGTGGGCGGCACCAGCGACGTCATAGAGACACCATTCGGATTCCACATCATCCACCGGACCGGCTAGCGTGCTCGACAACAAGAAAAAATCTCTCGCGCGCTAGTCGCGGGGTTGGCTTAGAAATTTTTGCACGATGGGCCGGTAACCCTCTCGGAACGTCGGGTACTCGAACCGATATCCCGCATCTCGGAGCCGCGTGTTTCGGCAACGCTTGTTGAGCCGCTCGGTTGGCCCATCGGGGGGCGCGGGCGCATCGAGCTCCGCGCTGAGCCAAGTAACGACCTCCGCCGTCGTGGCCGGCTCGTCGTCGGTGCCCAAGTAGAGAGCTTCTGGATACCCAAGACGCATCAGGTGGTGCAACGCTCCGGCGCAATCTTCGACGTGGATGCGATTGGTCCAGCCACCGGTCGCGATGGCCTCCTCGTCGCGGACCTTGCGCACGAGCCGCGTTCTTCCCGGCCCGTAGATCCCCGACAACCGAACGTTGATCCCGGTCTCCGCGGCTTCCCGAACAATCGCTTCGGCTTCGAGCAGAACGCGGCCATTGAACCCGGGCGGCTCGGTGGTCGAGCTCTCGTCCACCCATTCACCCTCGCTTTGCCCGTAGACCGCGGTGCTCGACGTGAAAAAGATCCGGCGCAGGGGGCAGCCTGCGGCTCGCAACGCCTTCAATAGATTGCTTAGCCCGTCGACGTAGACGGATCGATAGTGGGCCTCGTCTCGTCGGTCCGCACTTGCTGTGTAGAACAGGTAGTCGAACGCGGCCGGCGGCGCATCGAAGCTTCCCGGGTCCGTCAAGTCGATGCGCCAAGGCCGGACGCCGTTTGCGAGGGCGTCGACTCGGCGGCGTACGCCCCACACCTCGCACTCATCTGCGAGCAATCGGGTGGCAAGCGCGTTTCCCACGTCGCCGCACCCGGCGATCAAGATCTTGTCCAGCATGCCTCAGCCGCACAGGCGGTTACCGCCCTTGCCTTTGGCGGAATATGCGAAATCGTCGGCGCGTTTCAAGACGATCTCCACCGTGTCTCCCGGGCGGGCGATACTCAGCCCTGCACTTGCGGTTACCGGGTTCGCCGGGTCGAATTTCATGCCCACTTCGCGAATCGCCGTGACGAAGCGGTTCGCCGCAACCCGTCCCTCTTCCTGGTTCGTGTCCGGAAGCACGATGACGAACTCATCGCCGCCATACCGGCCTGCCACGTCGACCTCACGGGTCGATCTTCGGAGTGCGTCGGCCACCCCTTGGAGCACCTGGTCGCCTTCGAGGTGGCCGTGGTTGTCGTTGACTCGCTTGAACTGGTCCAAGTCGATCATCACGATGGCCATGGGTCGTCCACGGTTCAGCCACGCCAGACCCTGCTCGATGTGGCTCAAAATGTGACGCCGGTTCCAGAGTTTGGTCAATGGGTCCTGTCGAGACAGCTCCGCCAGGCGTTCGTTCGCCACGAGGAGTTGGTTTTCACGTTGATTGATCTTCTGGATTAGCGTGGCGACGATCGCGGTTCCGAACATCAGCAAGATTGTCACCAGGAACGCTTGCAGGAATGCTTCGAACGCGTTGGGGCCCTGCGACTGCAGCCACGCCGGACCATCGGGCGCGAATGGCAACACCCCTCGAACCTCCATGATGACCACGGACGAATACATCGCTGCGCCAATACTCGACAGTACGACCCCCATCCTCGGAGTCACCACGAGTGAGTTGACGATGCCCGCAACGAAGTAGAGCGCGACCATCATCGTGCGAGAGGACCCGATGCGCTGGACGATGAAGGTGAGCAGCGCCATATCGAGGATGCCGCCCAGGAAGGGGCGCCAGGGGCCCGCGATATCGCGCCAGATCAAGATTTGCTCGACGATCGCGACTCCGGCGTAGGCGATGAACACCCAGCGATGTTCTTGCATCGGGGGATAGAGGAGCGGGAGGAGCCAGATTCCGCTGGCCGCCAACATGAAACGAACCCAGGCCGTACCAAAAGCTAGTCTGCTTGAATTCATTCCCGTGGCACCAGTCTAAGTATCTTACATTAACCCCTCAGGATTATAACACGATGGGCCGCGCCGTGCTCGCTTCGGGGCGGCAGATCGGCGAAGCGTCCCACGGGCGCAGGCAACCTTTTTAGGTCATTACGGCACTTCCTCTCAGCGAGGCTTGGGGCGCATGAGCAACGACGGAACGACACAGCAGCTCAAAGAGCTGATCGAAAAACGGATCCTCTTCTTCGACGGAGCGATGGGCACGATGATCCAGCAGGCGGGCCTCGGCGAGGAGGACTTCCGGGGCGACCGTTTTCGCGATCATCCGAGCAGCCTTCAGGGCAACAACGATCTTCTCGTTCTGACTCGCCCTGACGTCGTCCGTGGGATCCACACGCAGTATCTCGATGCGGGCGCCGACATCATCGGAACCAACACGTTCAACGCGAATGCGTTCTCGCAAGCCGACTACAACCTCGAGCACGTGGTTTACGATCTGAATGTCGCCGCCGCCCGCGTTGCGACGGAGGCTACCAAGAGCCACGCCGCCAAGCCGTGTTTCGTGGCGGGCGCGATCGGTCCACTCAACAAGACCCTGAGCCTCGGCCCGGACGTCGATGACCCCGGCTTCAGAGCGCTCACCTTCGACGAAGCGCGCGACGCCTACGCCGAGCAAGTCCGTGGGTTGATCGACGGCGGCGTCGACCTCCTGCTCGTCGAGACCATTTTCGATACGCTCAACGCCCAGGCGGCGCTGTGTGCAATCGACGATGTCTCTGCCGAGAAGGGTGTTCGCCTACCCATCGTGATTTCGGTCACGATCGTCGATAAGAGCGGCCGTACGCTGTCAGGACAGACTGTCGAGGCGTTCTACATTTCGATCGAGCATGCTCAACCGCTGGCGGTCGGGATCAACTGTTCGCTCGGCGCTCAGGAGATGCGTCCATTCCTGAGGGAGCTCACGGGGATTGCCGATTGTTACCTGCATTGCTACCCGAACGCCGGCCTCCCCAACGCCTTTGGTGGTTACGATCAAACGCCGCAGGAGATGGCCGAGCTCCTGCGCGGGTTTGCGTCGGACGGAATGATCAATCTCATCGGCGGCTGCTGCGGCACCACGCCAGACCATATCCGGGCCATCGTCGGAGCGGTACGCGACCTGCCGCCGCGTCCCAAGCCCGAGCGCGACGTCCACTATCCGCGGTTCAGCGGACTCGAACCGCTGGTCGTTCGCCCCGAGACCAATTTCCTGATGGTCGGCGAGCGAACGAACGTGACCGGCTCAGCCAAGTTCCGAAAGCTGATCACCGGAGGCGACTACCCAGAAGCGGTCTCGGTGGCCCTTCACCAAGTGCGTGGTGGCGCTAACATCATCGACGTCAACATGGACGAGGGCATGCTCGATTCCGAGCAAGCGATGACCCGATTCCTGAATCTCATTGGCTCCGAGCCTGAGATTTCACGCGTGCCCATCATGATCGACAGCTCGAAGTGGAGCGTCCTCGAAGCGGGCTTGAAATGCGTGCAAGGAAAGGCCCTCGTCAACTCGATCAGCTTAAAGGAAGGCGAGGCAGAGTTCCTCGACAAGGCTCGAGTGGTGCGCCGCTACGGTGCAGGCGCCGTCGTGATGGCCTTCGACGAAGAAGGGCAGGCCGACACCATCGAGCGGAAGGTCGAGATCTGCGCGCGAGCGTACCGGATTCTCGTCGAAGAGGCGGGCTTCGCTCCGACCGACATCGTGTTCGACCCCAACGTCTTTGCGGTCGCCACGGGGATCGAGGAGCACAACGAGTACGCGATCAATTTCATCGAGGCTACGAGACAGATTAAGGAGCGCTGCCCTGGGGCGTTGATCAGTGGCGGAGTGAGCAATCTCAGCTTTTCGTTTCGCGGCAACAATCGGGTGCGCGAAGCCATGCACACCGCGTTCCTCTACCACGCGATCGGGGCGGGCATGGACATGGGCATTGTCAACGCCGGTCAGCTCGAGGTTTACGAGGAGGTTCCCAAGGAGCTCCTCGAACACGTAGAGGACGTGATTTTCAATCGGCGAGCCGATGCGACCGATCGGCTCGTCGCGCTGGCCGAGACGGTCAAGGGCAAGGGAAAGAAGCAGCAGTACGACCTCAGCTGGCGCGAGGCATCGGTCGAGGACCGGATTTCGCACGCGCTGGTCAAAGGCGTCGTGGATTTCGTCGTCGAGGACGCCGAGGAAGCCCGACTGAAGTACGCTCGCCCCATCGACGTCATCGAAGGCCCGTTGATGAGCGGGATGGCGGTCGTGGGCGACCTCTTCGGCGCCGGCAAGATGTTCCTTCCGCAGGTCGTGAAGAGCGCGCGAGTCATGAAGAAGGCAGTCGCGCATCTCGAGCCCTTCATGGAAGACGAGAAGCTCGAGGGCCGCGTTCAGGCTAAGGTGCTGCTCGCGACGGTAAAGGGCGACGTCCACGACATCGGCAAGAACATCGTTGGCGTCGTGCTCGGCTGCAACAACTATGGGGTCGTCGACATGGGTGTCATGGTCCCGGCTGATAAGATCCTCGATACGGCAGTGGCCGAGGGCTGCGACATCGTGGGCCTGAGCGGGCTCATCACGCCTTCGTTGGACGAGATGGTGTACGTGGCTGCCGAGATGCAGCGGCGGGGCATGGATGTGCCCCTCCTGATTGGCGGTGCGACGACGAGCCGCGCGCACACAGCCGTCAAAATCGCGCCCGCCTACGACAACAGCACGGTGCACGTCCTGGACGCGTCGCGGGTCGTGAACGTCGTATCCGACCTTCTGAGCCCCGAACGCAGGCCCGCGCTCGATGCAAAGAATCGAAGCGAGCAGGAAAAATCGAGGAAGCTCTTCGAGCACCGGCAGAACCGAGAGCTGATTTCCCTCGGCATTGCCCGGGAAAACGGAGTGCCGATCGAGTGGAAAAGCGAAGACGTGCCGTTGCCGACGTTCACGGGGCGGCGAGCCATCGACGACGTCAGTCTCGAAGACATTGCTCCTTACATCGACTGGACATTTTTCTTTTCGGCGTGGGAGCTCAAAGGGAAGTTCCCGAAGATCCTCGACCACGAGCGCTACGGGGCCGCCGCGCGCGAGCTGTACGATCATGGCCGCGCGTTGCTAGACCGCATCATCGCGGAGCAGCTCCTCACGCCCCGCGGCGTCTACGGATTCTGGCCCGCGAACCGCGACGGCGACGATATCGTCGTATGGGGTGACGAGGCGCGCAGTCGCGAGCACCTCCGCTTTCACATGTTGCGCCAGCAGGCGACGAAGCCGGTCGAGCAGCCCTACTTCTGTCTGTCCGACTTCGTGGCCCCCACGAGCACCGGCCTCGAGGACCACATCGGCGCGTTCGCTGTGACTACGGGCATCGGAGCCGACGCGCTTTGCAAAACCTTCGAGCAGGACCACGACGACTACAACTCCATCATGGTCAAAGCGCTGGCTGATCGCTTGGCTGAAGCGTTTGCGGAGTTGATGCACGAGCGCGCACGCGGTGAGTGGGGTTGCGAGCTGGATGATGGCCTTAGCAGAGAAGACCTCATCGCCGAGAAGTATCGCGGCA
>QMMB01000163.1 GCA_003647035.1 Deltaproteobacteria bacterium
GGATTTCTCCTTGCCGGAGCTGCGATTCGGCCCCAAGCGCCGTTTGGAGTTTTTCTCCTTTCGGGTGCCCTGAGGCCGACCGGGAATACCGCTGCGATGAACGTGCTTTTCACAGCCCTCTTGGCCGAGGGTTCCATCATCGACCTCGACGGCACGATCTGGATTCAGCTCGGGCTGTTTACGGTGGCGTTCCTCGTTTTCCGCCCGCTGATCTTTCGTCCGATGATCGAGCTGTTCGAAGCACGCGAGGAGGCGATTGAGGGCTCAAAGCTCGAGGCGCACCGACTGCAAGATGAGGCTTCCGCCGAAAGCGAAGAGTTCGATGTCGAGATGCGGCGCCTTCGCCTTCAGGCTGGTGAGGAGCGAGATCGCCTGCGGGCCGAGGGCAAGCGCCTCGAAAGCACCGTGCTCGAACGCGTTCGGCAGGAGACAGATACGTTGCTGGCCGAGGCCGACGCCAAGCTCGCGACCGAAGCGGCGAGGCTCCGTACCGAAATCGACCAGTCCGTTCCGGCCCTGGCCAAGCAAATCGCCTCGAAGATGCTCAATCGGGAGGTCCAGTGATGCGCGCGCTTGGCGTGATCCTTTTCGCTTTGCTGATCGCTTCACCGGCTGTGGTGTTGGCCGAGGCCGCCCACGGCGAGTCGGTGGCCCACGAGGTGGCGGAGGAGGCATCCGGTCACGACGCTCACGATGACGGACACGGCGCGCTCACGTTCTCCTCCCTGATCCGCAATCGGGAGTTCCAGGGGACGGTCCTCAACTTCCTCGTCCTGGTTGGTTTGATCGTCTGGGTCGTCCGCAAGAAGGTGAATCCCGCCCTCGCGGCGCGTCGCGGCGAGGTCGAAAAAGAACTCGCCGAAGCGCAGGAGCTTCGCATTGCAGCCGAAAAGCGGCACATGGAGACCGCCACTCGTTTGCAGAAGCTCGACGAGGAGATGCTGCAGATCCGCGGCGACATGATCAAAGCGGGTGAGGCGGAGCGCGACCGCATCGTTACGCAGGCCGAAGAGAAGGCTGCTCGGCTCCGCAAGGACACCAGCTTCCTGATCGAACAGCAGATCAAGCAGCTTCGCAAGGAGCTCACACAGCAGGCTGCCGTTGCTGCTGTTGCCGCCGCGCAGGAGCTGCTGCAGGAGCGGACTACGGACGCGGATCAAGACCAGCTCGCCGAGGCGTACCTCAATCGTCTCGACGAGGTGATCGAGGAGCGGCAATCATGAGCGCGCTTGGACGCCGCTACGCAAAGGCTTTGTTGGATCTGGCTCGCGAGCAGGGCGAGTTGGACTCGGTGCTGCGGGACGTTAGTACGCTGTCTGACGCGTGGAAGGTCAGCGCGGACCTTCGGGAGATGGTCGGAAACCCGGTCGTCCCGAGGCCTGCCCTGAAGGCCGCCGTTGACGCGGTGATGGAAAAGCTCGGTTGCTCCACGCTCGTCCGCAACACCGTGCAACTTCTCGCTGACAAGGGGCGCCTCGGACATCTCGAAGAGGTGCTTGATGCTCTCGAGGAGCTTGCGGAGGCCGAGACCGGCCGTGTTCGCGTCGAGGTCGTCAGCGCCAAGCCCCTGAGCGACGCCTACTACGCCCAGCTTACAGAGAAATTCAAGCGAGTGACCGACCGCGAGGTCGTGCTCGTGAAGAAAGAAGACCCTTCGCTCATCGGTGGCGTGGTCACCCGCGTTGGTGACCGTGTTTTCGACGGGAGCCTCAGCAACCGGCTGAGCGAGCTTAGAGAGACCTTGCTTGCGAACGGCGAGACGCCGTAACCGCATCGAATCAGGAGCCTTGCAAAATGCAACTTCGCGCTGAAGAGATTTCGAACATCATCAAGCAGCAGATCGCGTCCTACGAAAAGTCGGTCGACGTGGTCGAGACGGGCACCGTGCTGACGATAGGTGACGGCATTGCCCGCCTATATGGTCTTGAAGGCGCCATGGCGGGCGAGCTCCTCGAGTTCCCTGGCGGCGTCTACGGCATGGTTCTCAACCTCGAGGAAGACAACGTCGGTTGCGCGCTGTTGGGTTCCGACGTCGGCATCAACGAGGGCGACACGGTCAAGCGTACCGGCCGCATCGTCGAGGTTCCTGTCGGCCCGGCGCTGGTTGGCCGCGTGGTGAACTCCCTCGGTCAACCCATCGACGGCAAGGGCCCGATCGAGAGCAAGCTCACCCGTCGCGTCGAGCTCAAGGCGCCCGGGATCGTTGCCCGTCAGCCGGTTAGCGAGCCGCTTCAGACCGGCCTCAAGGCGATCGACTCGATGATTCCAATCGGCCGCGGTCAGCGCGAGCTCATCATCGGCGACCGACAGACGGGTAAGACCGCCGTCGCGCTCGACGCGATCATCAACCAGAAGGGCAAGGGCGTCTTCTGCATCTACGTCGCGATCGGTCAGAAGCAGTCGACGGTTGCCCAGGTCGTCGACAAGCTCACGCAGTTCGGCGCGATGGAGTACACCACCGTCGTTCTGTCGGGTGCCTCCGAGCCCGCACCGCTTCAGTTCCTTGCGCCGTACACCGGTGTCACGATGGGCGAGTACTTCCGAGACAGCGGTCAGCACGCACTGTGCGTGTACGACGACCTTTCGAAGCAGGCGGTCGCGTACCGTCAGCTTTCGCTTCTTCTTCGTCGTCCTCCCGGCCGCGAGGCGTACCCGGGCGACGTCTTTTACGTTCACAGCCGCCTTCTCGAGCGCGCCGCCAAGATGGCCGAGGATTGGGTGGTCGTGAAAAAGGATCAGGAGCCTAGCCGCCTCGGCAATCAGGTTTTCAGTGGTCCCGCGTCACGACACGAGGCCGAGGCCGCCGCGAAGGAAAAGGGCGCTGGCTTCGTCGCGAAGAAGCTTCCGGATTCGGGCGGCTCGCTCACGGCGTTGCCGATCATCGAAACGCAGGCAGGCGACGTCTCCGCGTATATTCCGACGAACGTCATCTCGATTACGGACGGACAGATCTTCCTCGAATCGGACCTGTTCAACTCCGGCGTTCGCCCCGCCATCAACGTTGGCATCTCGGTGTCGCGTGTCGGTGGTAATGCACAGATCAAGGCGATGAAGCAGGTCGCCGGCACGCTCCGTCTCGAGCTCGCGCAGTTCCGAGAGATGGCCGCGTTTGCCCAGTTCGCCTCGGATCTCGACGAGGCAACGAGGCAGCAGCTGTCGCGCGGTGAGCGCCTCGTCGAGCTGCTCAAGCAGGGGCAGTTCGTGCCCTGGCCCGTCGAAGAGCAGGTCGTCTCGATCTTCGCCGGCACACACGGCTACCTCGATGTGCTTCCGACGGAATCGATCGGCCGCTACCAACACGAGCTCATCTCTTGGCTCAAGGCCGAACGCGTTTCGATCCTGAGCGACATCTTGTCGAAGGGAAAGATCGACGACACGCTCGAAAGTCAGATGGACGAGGCCCTCAAGGCTTTCGGCGAAATTTTCGAACCCAAGCAAGCCGACTAAGCAACAATGGCGAACCTCAAGGACATTCGAAAGCGCATCGGAAGCGTCAAGAGCACGCAGAAGATCACTCGCGCTATGAAGTTGGTGGCGGGCGCTCGTCTGCGGAAGGCGCAGGAGAACATCGAGCGCCTTCGTCCTTACGCTGTCAAGACCCACGAGGTGCTGAGCGGTGTGTCCGCGCGTGTCGGGGCCGACGAGGACGTTCATCCTTTGCTCGCGCGGCGCGAACCGAAAACCGTGATGCTCGTGGTGCTGACGAGCGATCGTGGTTTGGCCGGTGCATTCAACTCCAGCATCTGCAGGGCCGCCTACAAGCGCTGGCAGGAGCTCGAGGCGGACGGCAGCGAGGTTTGCTTCGGGATCATCGGCCGCAAGGGTCGTGACTATTTCGCGCGCCGAAATGCGAACATTCGTCACGACTTTTTGGGCGTCTTCGAGGCCCTGAGCGTCGACAAGGCCGGCGAAATCGGACGCTACATCGTCGAGGACTACACCTCGCTCCATCTCGATTCCTGCTACCTCGTCTACAACGAGTTCAAGAGCGCTATGACGCAGCAGGTCGTGATCGAGCCATTCTTGCCGATCAAGCCCCTCGAGCTAGCCGACGACCAGCTCGGTGACTTCATCTACGAGCCCAATCAAGAGGCGCTGCTCGACACGCTTCTTCCGATGTACGTCGAGGTCGAGATCTACCGAGCCTTGCTCGAGTCCGTCGCCTCGGAGCACGGCGCGCGAATGACCGCCATGGACTCCGCGACCAACAACGCGAGCGACATGATCGACCGGTTGACCCTGCAGTACAACCGAGCCCGCCAGGCCGCCATCACCAAGGAATTGATGGAAATCATCGGCGGAGCTGAAGCTCTCAAGGCCTAGAGCGTATCCGTGATACCGTAGCGCCGATGCCGGGGGGGCGAATAGAGCCGGCTGCTGCTCGCGTTACAGGTCCGCAGCCACTGTTGTGGCTTGCGTGGCTTTGCGCCGCAGCCACGATCACTTACGTCGTCAGCGCGCCTTTTTGGGTCGCCGACTATCCGATGATGACGGAGTTTCCGTTTCACGCGGCCTCCTCTTCGGTGTTTCGCCACTACACAGACCCAGGCTGGCATTTCCACGAGCAGTTCGCGTTCCAGATGCTCGCGGTCCCGCACGTGACCCTGTATGCGCTCGCCGCGACCTTCATGATCGTGCTTCCGCCGATCGCCGCGACCAAGCTCGCGGCCGCGCTGTTGTTGGCACTCCTGCCCGTCGGTCTGATGGTTCTCTGCTGGGGCCTCCGGAAGTCTCCATTTCTCGGTCTTTGGGGGCTGGTACCGGTCTGGGGTGTTCTTGGTCACTGGGGCCAGGTCGATTTTCTCGCCGCACTGGGTCTCTTCGCGATGACGCTCGGCCTCGCTCTACGGGCCGTCGACCGACCCAGCACCAGGATTCAGGGCGCCCTCATCGCGGTTTTGGTCCTGCTCTTCCTCACCCAGGCGTACCGTTTCCCGTTCGCGCTCGTGATGGTTCTTCTCGTTGGTGTCGTGATGCGCGGGCGAGTCGAGAACGTCAGAGCGCTTCTGATCCCGCTCGGTGTCGGGACAGCGCTCTTCATCGTGTGGTGGTTGACTAGGGCGGAGCTGTTCGTTCCCAAAGTCAACTGGGTCTGGCCGCCCGCGTGGCATCGCATGCAGGACGCGCCGATCTACACCGTCGACATCTTCACTGGCAACGACGACACTGAGCTCTTTCGCCGTACTGGCCTGCTGTTTGGCCTGACCGCGCTCTTGCTGCTGATCGTGGCGGTGGCCCGCCTCAGGTCTTGGCCCAGGGGTAGCTGGGTTGTGCCCGCGCACTTCATCGTGGGCGTGGCGATCGCGGTGTCGCTTGGGCTCTACGTAACGCTCCCCATGGAGATAGGGGACTCCTGGTACGTCTTTCCAAGGGAGATCACGGCGGCGCTATTTCTCGTGCCTGCCCTCCTGCCCAACCTTCCCCGCAAGACCTGGGCCCAGCTCGCGTTCGTCATCTGGACAGCGGTCGGCATTGCTCCGCTCACCGAGTTCGTCGCGGAAGCCCACGCGGAATTCTCGACGACCACCGTGCACTTCCGCGAGATCGTTCGCGAGTTGCCGAAGGCGCCCAAGCTCCTCTACCTCGTATACGATCATCACGGCGCTCGCGCGCGGAACAGTCCTTACATCCATCTGCCAGCCTATGTGCAGGCGGAGCGAGGCGGGTGGCTGAGCTTCCACTTCGCGCAGGACGAGAGATTCCCATTTCGCTATCGGGACGCCTCCGATCCCAACGCGGAGGTTCCGCCGAGGACGCCGGTGCGCTGGGAGTGGAGCCCGCAACAGTTCCAGCTCGATCAGCACGGCACCTTTTTCGACTGGTTCCTCGTGCGTCGCATGAGCTCACCCGACAGCCTCTTCGTCTCCGATCCGACCATTCAGCGTGTGGCACACTTCGAAAACTGGTGGCTTTATCATCGACGGCGAGGGTCGACTGGACCGCCCAGTGAAACGCCCTAAGTTGGGGAGCTGATGACCCCCACGAGTGACGAAGAGCGTTGGGCCGTTTGGATGGTGCAGGCGCATCGGTTTGCCAAACGAGAGAACTTTACTGACGCCGTGGCGCGGACAAAGCTCGTCAGGGATGCAGTCCGCAAGGCGTTCGGGGAGGCGACGGAGCCGGGGCGACGCGAGCGACTCGAACGGCGTCTTGCGCGCGCCGAGGAACAGCTCACGAGCATGGAGTCGCGGTACGCTGCGTGGCGATCCGCGATCGCAGCTCGCCGTCAGCAAACGATCGATGAAGCCGCGGAAGAGATGGCGTGGCCCCTTCCGATGCCGGTGGACTAGCGGTGGACCTTGCCGAGTGCTCGGTCGCGTCGCACAAAGCGGGAGAGTCTCTCGCTGGCACCGCGGTCGAGTCGGTGGACCGCTGGCTGCTCCTCGAAGTGACAGACCCGTGGGCCCCGAAGGCGCTTCAGACCGAGGCACTGCCCGCGCCGGTACGAGCCCGGCTCGCGCAATGGCTCGAGACGCCGCGTTCGCGCCTACAGCTCATCCGACGTCCGGGTCGCCCCGGGAAGCGAACCCAGTTCATAGTGGTCTCCTCTGCAAGCGATCGGCCGCAGGTGTCGAAGCTCGAGCTTGGGCGCTACGAAGATCTGCTCGACGTGGACCTCGATGAGCTCTGTTCCGAGGCCGCAGAGCCGATGTGTTTGGTCTGTGCGCACGGGCGCCGCGACCGGTGCTGTGGGCAGCGTGGCGGTGCGGTCTTCCGCGCCATTCAGGCCCAAGGGGTCGATGCTTGGCAGACGAGCCATCTCGGCGGGCATCGGTTTGCGGCTTGCGCCCTGTGGCTTCCAGACGGGCTGATGTACGGCCGCCTGCGGGCCGAGGATGTGAACGCCTTTGTCGCCGCGCGCCGAGCGGGCCAAGTCGGTGAGCCGGATCTGTTTCGCGGCCGCTGCGCGCATGACCGTCCTACGCAGGCGGCCGAGATCTTCCTGCGGGCGCGGCTGGGCGAGCGGGGGGCCGATGCCATCGACTGGCTGGGGACCGCGGCCGAGTCTGAGTCGGCTTGGGAGGTCCGGTTTCGAGTGGGTGCGGGTGATCACGTCGTTCGGGTGCGACTCGAGCATACCGGTGGCGCGCGTCCGGTGAGCTGCGGAGAAGAGCCGGGGCCGATCACACGGTTCGTGGAGATCTAGTGTCAGTGCCAGCCACTGTCTTGTGCGGCTGA
>QMMB01000164.1 GCA_003647035.1 Deltaproteobacteria bacterium
AGAAACGCCAGCCGAATCGGTGGCTTGCTGGCATCGTGTTGGCGCTGATCCTCCTGTCGCTCTTCGTCGTCGCACGGGCCCCATGGGGCACGCGAATGCTCCGCACGACGATTCCCCCCGAGAGCATACTACCGCCGCCGCCGCGGACTCCGAGCGGGTTCGTCTCTCGCGTAGACAAACTAGACACGAGGGACGGCAACGGCAGCGCGACGGACCCCCCTTAGGATTGCTGTGTACGGCGACCGTGCTAGTTCAACGGCACTTGGAGGTCCCCATGCTTCGTTACCTTCCTTTCACGCTCATCCTCGCTTCCTCGCTGTTCGGCCTGAGCTGCAGCAACACCGGCGTCGTGCAGACCGGCTCAGTCGAAGTCCAATGGGATATGGACAAAATCGGCGAGTTCAAAACGGCCCAAACGTTTAGCGTTCTTACCGCCGACATCGTCCCGCCGGAGAATCTTCCGGACCTCGATGACGAACAGATGGCCTTCAATACCATGGTCAACAACGTCATCATCGAGGCCATGCAGGCTGAGCCGGTTTGTCTCACTCTGATCCCGACCGACGAGGTGACCGACGAGAACAAGCCCGACCTGTGGGCGGCGAACGGACTCGCGCGGACAACCGAGGGCGGCTACTACTACGAGTGCGTCGGCGGCTGGTGGTGGGGCTATTGGGGCTGGTACTGGGACTCATGCGCGTATTGGCGTCCAACCTACGTGGAGTGGGACGTGGGCAGTTTGCTCATTCCCGTTGGCCCGCCGCCTGCGGACGGCGAGGAGCCCGAGATGATCTTTGCTGGCCTTGCGCAGTCGGTCGTCGGAACGGGTGCGGACGCAGAAACCAAGGTTCGCTTCGCCGTGGACGCGATCTTCGCGCAATGGCCTGATCCGCGACCCTGTCCTCAGTTGCCGTAGCGATGTCGGCGGCGGCGCTGCTTCTGGCGGTGCTGCTTGGCTAGGTCTGCGTGGCCGTGCTTGGTGAGCTTTGGCGGGAACACGTACGCGGCCAGGTGATCCAACGGATCCAGCACCTTGCCGTTCTGAAATAGGCCGAAGTGCAGGTGGGCGCCGGAGTCTCTGATTCCGGTGCGCCCCACCTCGCCGAGTCGCTGGCCCGCTTTGACTTCGTCTCCGACCTGTACGTCGTAGCTTGCGAGGTGGGCGTACAGCGAAACGACGCCGTTGCCGTGGTCGACTTCGATGAATAGGCCGCGCGGGCCCATGTGCCTCTTGTGGACGATCAAGGCCCCCCAGGGTTCGAGCGGAATGTGCGCGCGTCGCTCCCAGTCCACGCCCGCGAACGTCACCGTGCCTGCCGCGACGGAGCGCACAGGCTCACCTTGCTCCGATGCGAAGTCGATGCCGCGATGCGGACGCCGCCCATTGTCGCGGCGCTCGCCCAGGCCGCTGATGGCGATTCGAGGGTAGCCATCGAGAGGGCTGACGAATGAGATCCCCCCGAGGCCTCGGCCACCGCGACCGAGCAGGGCGTAGCTACTAAGCAGGCGCCGCCTGGCCGTGAGGATTCTGTCCTCAGGCCCAGTGTCTCCGACACGGTCCCCCCACACGAAGTGAGACACCCCATGACGATGAGGCGCTGAATCGAACGCTCTATCGATTTGAGGGCACTGTTGCCCGAACACGCTCAACATGGCCGCTGCGAAATAGAGATTTGCCTCGGGGTTCGCCAACACCCCGCGGCGAAAGTCGAACGCGCTCAGGTCCAGCTCTTTGCGTGTCCAGCCCTGTTGGGTCCACACACCGAACCGATAGCTACCGTCGTGGATATTCCCGCCGTGCATGCCTTGGTTGATCAGCGTGAGGCCCGTGCCGTAGCTGTTGTCGATGTCGGAGGTGCAGTCGCTCTGCGCGTAGACCAGTGCAGCGAGTAGCCACGGATCGACTGCGAACTCAGAACTGTAGCGGACGATGGCCCGGGCGTAGCGCTCGAGTTGGTCGGCTCGGGTCGATGTGGGACACAATTGAGCCATGGCCTGCGCCAGGTCTGTGGGCGCGACTCTTGCGGGCGAGGCGGGCTCCTCGGGCCAGTACGACAGATCGACTAGGCCCCGTCCGCGAGGACGCAGGCCCAAGCGACGCATCTCCTCCGCCGTCAGCGGTCCCTTTGGCCCCGGCACTTGAACCTCTGGAGAGTCGTTCAGTACAACGCCCCTTCGCATCCGCCGCTTCCAGGGCGTGTCCTGCGCGTGACTCGGTTCCAAGGTGGCTGCGAAGACGGCGAGGAAGGCGAGGGTTAAAAAACTGGCAACGAATCTCAAGCGGCTCTCCCAGGCTTTCAGGATGCCGTTCCTGAACCAAGCCTCCAACTTAACGGCGTAAGTGCGCGGACTATTTGGCCTCTTCAAAGGTTTTGCGACCTCGAGCCATGTCCGCTAGGGTGCCGGTCAGGTCTTGCGGCGACACGCGCGATGAGTAACCAAGTAGGGATGGAAATTTTGGGGGAACGCCTCGCGAGGCTTGCAAACCGTCAGGAGCTTTTTGCTCGGCGGCAGTACGAACCAGTGATCGCGCAAGAGTCACTCGCGTCGACCACGTCGGTTTGGTTTGGCGTTGGCGTTGCGGCGGCCGACGCGAGTTGCGGTCTTCCGGTCGACGTTCTGGTCTTGGTTTTCGCGCAAGAGATGGTACGTCGCGAGCTTGGACTCGCGAAGAGTTCCATTCTCATCGCCGATAGCAACGCGTGCAACGCCGGTGTGCCACGGCTCGATGTGCATCGCGCCGCGTCGCTTGCGCAAGCGCCGTTGGAGGCACTGGTCGACCTCTTTGGCTTTCCCGTCGACATCCGCCGTTCATCTTCTTTGGCGCCAGCCTCCGAAGTGGAGCGCAAACAAAACGCGCTCGAAATCGACAACGGTTACGTTGCCCAGCAGCTCGTTCAAACCGAGATCATGCGTACGCGTGCGGCCGCGGTCAAAGTTGGTTGGGCCCTGTCGGCCGCCACGTACGACGAGACCTACTTCGACCGCCTGTACCGCAATCGCTTTGGCAACCATGTCACGTTCGCCTACACGATCGGTGGCCGGACGCTCAACCCACAGCGTCCGCGCGCGTGCCCGTACCTTTGCCGCGAGCCGCGGGACCGCCTCCTCCTTGGCACCAAGGAGAACGCGGTTCGAAAGCTCTACAATGACGCTGCTTCGCCTGCGGCCCGCGGGTATCGCCGATTGGTCGGTAAGCTTGCCCGCGCGTATCACCATCTCACTGGGGATGACCCGGGCACGCCCGAGAGCTTCCTTCAGTTCGTCGTCGACGCGTCGGTAGGCCCGGCTACTGTAGGAAAGCGGACAGCCCGCGAATCGCGAGCCGGCGCCCCGTCGAGCTTCGGTCCCTGATGTCGCTCGTCTGGGCGGCGCTCAGGGCATCCGCGCCTTGGCCGCTTTGACCCGAGCGTAGAAACGACTGCGGGCTCACCCCGCGTTCGAGCAGTAGTGCGGTCGCGTGGTCGAAGACCGACTCCCGCTGCTTCATCGCATCGAAACTGCTCTCGATGACCGCCCGGTCCACCCAGCGTTCGTCGCGCTCCCAGCCCAGGAATGCGACGATACGTTGGATCGACGCTTTGCGGTCTGTTTTTATTACTGCTTAGCCGACCACCGAGACGTCCGGATCGGATGCGTGCTCACGCCACCCAGCGACAGGGTCGAACCACGATCCATACTGCACCCGCCCATCCATGAAGCGCCGGTGAAAGTCGTCGAGAGTCCCTTCGAAGCCGAGGTAAGCGCAGTAGAAATGGAAGTACGACACCAGCACGTCCACGCCGTCTCGCTCGACGTAGATGTAACGTGCTCCGTCGGGCAGCCACTCTCTCGGAAGATGGCTCTTGAACACCCGTGGTGAGGGGAAGCGTTTCAAATCTGACGCGGTGAGCTCGCCGATCGCGAGTGAGCGCTCGAACCAGGGTGACACTTTCGTGAGATGGGCCGGATCGGGCTGGTCCTCGTGCGCGAGTAGATACAGAACCCACTGGGTGAGCGTGGTCCCCGAGCGCGGATAGCTCGAGATGAAGACGTCGGTCGGCCGTACTTCGAGCTCCATCCGGCCTCGCAGGAAGTTGGCGACTCGACGAACGTTGTCCAGATTGCGAACAGCGATGTCGAGTGCGCTCGTCGCCACGCCCAGAACGCGGCTGGCCGTCTTCTGCAGGGGATCTCGTGTCGTGCTCGTCTTGGTTGGCCGCATGATCAGACGCTGACTACCCTAGCACCGCCGATGGAAGCCCTAGCACATATCACGACGCCGGAGTTCGGCGTGGCGCTCATCGTGAGCTTCTTCGCAGCGGCGCTCCATAGCACCGTGGGGTTCGGCTTTGCGTTGCTCAGCGTTCCGCTCCTGTCGCTTCTCAACCCATTGTTCGCGCCGGTGCCCCAGCTCCTAGTCGTGTTCCCACTGACGCTGGCCATCGTTTGGCGCGAGCGCCATGCTATCGAAGTCCGGAGCACGCTGTGGATTTTCGCTGGTCGAGTACCGGGCGCGCTCATCGGTGTTGCGTTCCTCAAGCTGCTTTCGAGCTCCGCACTCGATGTTCTGATGTCGCTGATGGTGATACTCGGTGTCGGGATCGTCGTCAGCCGGGGAACGTTTCGTCGAACCCCGACTCGAGAGTTTGGCGCCGGTGTTGCCTCGGGAACCATGGCGATGGTGTCCGCTATCGGCGGGCCTCCCATTGCGCTTCTTTATCGCAACGACGCCGGCCCGACTGTACGTGCTAACCTCGGCTTGGTGTTCGCGGTCGGCGTCTGCATCACCATCGGTGTGCGCGCCGCGGCCGGAGAAGTCAGCTGGGAAGAGGTCCTCATTGGGGCCGCCCTGTGGCCGGCGGTATGGCTCGGGCTACGCGCGAGTCACAGTTTGATTCCGCGCGTCGATGGTTCCCGACTTCGCAACATCATTGTCGTGGTCGCGATCGCCGCCGCGCTGCTGCTCTTCCTGCGGGGCGCGTTCAGCTGGTGAACTGAATCCAGGTCGTTTCACTCTGGAACCGCACGGCATGCCAGTCGGCTGGGACCACCGGTTCGCTCCAGTAGTAGAGCCAGCGCGCATCGACGGGTGCGATGTTCGTGCAACCGTGACTTCGCACTTTGCCAAAATCGGTGTGCCAGTACGCACCGTGAAGCGCGAATCCACCATGGTAGTAGAGCGTCCACGGTACTTCTTCGACCTCGTAGAAACCGTCGATCGGGTCGGTGGCGTTCATCGTGGTCGAGATGTACTTTTGCTGAATCTCGAAGAGCCCCGTTGGCGGCGCATAGCCTTCCTTGCCGCTCGAGATGAGCGTCGCGTAGACCGGCTTGTCGCCTTCGTAGGCGACGAGCGATTGCTCCGAGAGGTCGACATGGATCCATTTCCCGTTTGCCGGAACCCCACTTGGCCGCTTGGTCTGGCGTACTATGCGCACCTCGTCGCGGCGAACGGCACCGGGGGTGCCCGAGACATACTCGATGCCGTCTTTGGCGAGCTCCTCTTCAACCACGAAGCGTGAATGCTTCTTTGCCGTGCCTGTCACCCGAACCTCGTTGTCCTCGATGCTCAGCAGCTCCCGGTCCTCGCCGTACACGATGGCGAGCGGAAGGCGCCACCCGTCTGCACGGAGCTCTTCGCCACGGACGACCTCAGGATTGCGAAGCTCGACGTCGCTTTCTCGAACGAAGCGCCCGCGCACGGTCCGGTAGAAGACAGCGCCGTCGGCCTTGCGCGTCTCTTTGTCGGCAAGTGCGAGGAAGTAGTCCCCTTCCATGAGAGAGGACACCGCCTCGGGGGTCGCGCCCTTCTTTTGCATCGCGCGGCGCGCTTGCTTTTCCTCCTGCACGGTCGGCATGCGGTAGTACCGCGGCGCTCGCTTGGTGATGACGCGAGAGTATTGATACGGAAGGTGGTTGCTGACCTTGGCGGGCGGCACGCCATACCGATTCGTGCTCGGCGTGTCGCTCACATGAAAGCCAAGCGCCGTGCAGACGTACCCAAACGGCGAGGCCTTGTACCAACTACCGTCGTTACAGCCGGAGCCGCTTACCTTGTCCCCGACCTCGACCACGCTGCCCCGCCGCACGACCCCGGCGACCTTCGGGCTACTCGCGGCCTTGTCGTAGATGAAGGAATCATAGTGAAACGCAGACCCGAAGTGCCTCGACGTACCCGGATTGTCCTTTGGGCTTTGCTGCCGCTCATTCCAATCGTCGAGACCGGGAGCAGACAAGACTCTTTGCCCGCGGATCATCTCCGCGTGCTGATGCCGTTCGGTGACGCCGTGCTCGCCAAGGGCAACCGCCCCACCACTGACGCCGGCGATCAGGACCGCCAGGCACAACAAGGACCATCGATTCGAGAGAAGCCGCAACATATGACTCGCTTTGAGGTTGGTGCCCGACCCACCGCACACCGCCGCCCGAGGATAGCGCCACTTCCGCGGGATTCAAAAGATCGGCCGCTCATTGGTTTTCCTCGCGCATTTTCTGCACTAGGAGGTCGCCGATTGCAGGTGCTAGACCCCGATCATGCCTTCTGAACACGCACAACAGGCAATGTCCCATCTTCGCGATGCCGCCGACTTTCAGTGGTACGTGATCCCGCTGTTCGTGATCGTCCTCTACATCTATCACGACCAGATCGGACGAAAGAACTACAGCGTCGTCTTCGCAGGCCTCGCGCTATGGGGCATGGATTGGTTCAACGAGATTTGGAACTCGCTGGTCTTCCACTTCAACGGCTACGCGCCTGTATGGTCCGCGCCCGGCGAGACTGCGTATTTGATCCTGATCGGTCTGAACATCGAGATCTGTTTCATGTTCGCGATCCTCGGCATCGTGACGACCGTCATGCTCCCGAGTAAGGACACGAAGATATTGGGCGTACCCAACCGTTGGGTCTTCGCGGTCTTCTTCAGCGCCCTCGCGGTCTTCATCGAGTACGTCCTCAACGCCGTCGATGCTCTGACCTGGGATTACTCCTGGTGGAACCGCTCCGCACCCTGGTTGATCTTCTTGGTCGGCTACTTTCCCTTCTTGGTCGTCGCCTACTGGGTGCACGACATGAAGTGCATCAAGCGGCAGGCCGCCGTAGTTGGCGCGATCCTCACGTTCGACGCGATCTGCTTGGTCGTCTTCGGCGGCGTGCT
>QMMB01000165.1 GCA_003647035.1 Deltaproteobacteria bacterium
GGCGTGCGCGCACGACGCTGGCATCGTCCATCGAGATGTGAAGCCCGAGAACGTCATCCTCGTCGACCAAGACGACGACCCCGATTTTGCCAAGATCCTCGACTTCGGCATTGCGAAGCTCTTTGACGGCGCGAACCTGCAGAGCGATGACCCGCGGTTGACCCAACTCGGGGTCACGATCGGCACGCCCACCTACATTGCGCCCGAGCAGGCGTTTGGTCAGCCGATCGATGCCCGCGCAGACCTCTACGCGCTATCGGTGATGTTGTACGAAATGATTGCCGGCGTGCCGCCCTTCGAAGCGGACGAGGTCGTGGCGCTCTTGAGCATGCATACCTCGGCTGAGGTGCCTCCGTTTCGCAAGACGGCGCCCGACGCGCGCGTGCCGAAGAGCGTGGAAGCGTTGATTTGCGATGGCCTCGCAAAGCACAGGGAGGATCGCATCCCGACCGCGGACGAGTACATCGCGCGGATCGACGAGATACTCGGCGCCGACGGGACGTTGGCTTTGGGTGAAGGCGATTCGGGCTTGCGGGAGATCCCTTCGCTGGTTGCGGAGGGCTTTAGGGAGACTCTCGGGCCGGCAGTGGCCCGTGCGGTCACCACGCGGAGGACGCTAAAGCAAATCGTTGCCGTGACTGCTGCGATCTTCGCCTTCACTGCTGTGATGGTCTTCGTGTTCGGCAGCAGAGGTCCCGACTATCTTCCAACGCGCAACCACTTGCCGATGGTCGCGCCGAAACATGGGCCTGAGGCAGAGACGGCCGCGGAGATGCTCGAGCAAGGCCGTCCGAAGGATGCCGCGGCGTATCTCATCGAGCACAAACAGGAAGTTCGCGAAGAGCCGTACGCGCAAATGGTCCTCGGCCACGCTCACGCGAATGCCCAGCGCAGCATCCTAGCGTTGGTCGCCTATGAAAAGGCGATCCTGTTGGAGCCGAAGCTCGCCAATGACGAGCTGATGCGCACCAATCTCGATCTCATGCTCGACAAGAAGGCACCCGGCGTCGTCGATGATGCGATCGAGTTCATGGGGATGCTGGTCCGCGAGGTGGACGACGGCGCTGCGGAGGATCGGCTCGTCAGCTTGGCGTCGTCGGACGAGACGCTTCGCAGGCGTCAGCACGCGGTGACCGTCGCCGATGAGGTGGGTTTGGGCGACCGAGTCGATCGGCTCGCGTCGTACTTGCTGGACCTCGAGCAGGGAGACACTTGCTCCGATCGCAAGGACGCCGTCGCCAAGCTGCGCGCGCTGGGCGACAAGAAGGCGATTCCCGCCCTCGAGGGCGCCCAGAAGCGCATTCGCGCCGAGGGCCTCCGTAAGAAACAGGTCAATGCGAACGCCTGCCTCCGAACCGACGCAGCGGAGGCGATTCTGTACCTACAGAGCTTGTAGGAGCGGGCCGGTCCGACTAACTTCTGCCACGGCGCCGCGTAGGTGTGACGGAGAGGAAGCGTGAGCAATGGGTAAGTGTCATCACAGTGCAGTCATCAATGCGCCGGTCGAGGAGGTTTGGCAGCTCCTTCGGAACTTTCACGACCTGTCGTGGACCGCGGCCATCGAGACCCTCGAGCCGGTGGGTGACGCGCGCGGCGACCAGGTAGGCGCGAGGCGGCTTCTAAACGGGGCGATTTCCGAAACCCTCCGCTCCCTCAACGACCTCGAGCATACGTTTCAGTATCAAATCACCGATGGCCCGTCACCGATCTCCAAAGATGACCTGAAGTTCTACTACGGCACCGTGTCCGTCTTACCGGTCACCGACGAGAATGCGTCGTTCGTGTCGTGGATCACCCGCTTTGAATCGAAGGACGATGCGGTAACGCAAGAGTTCTGCGACCCCTTCTACAGCACGTTCCTCGCGCATCTGAAAGCGCGCTTCGCATAGGGAGCACGGGTGATTCCATCGAGGTAGTCGAAGCGACCGTGAAGCGGTAGTCTCGCGCTACGCATTTCAGCACGGGAGGCATCCATGCCATCGCTTCGCATCCGTTCCGGGGTCCGCTTCGCAAGTATCACGTTGCTTGTCTCGCTGCTGACCGCGTCTGCGTGGGCGCAGAGCGCCAGCACCACGCCGGAGTCGCTCGGGACAACCGTCCTGTTTCCCAATGCGGGAGGGTCGTACAATGCGTCGAGCTATGGGAGCTTCGACCTCTTCAAGGAGGCTACGGGCACCGACGACACGGCGACCTACCCAGAGGTCAGGATTCACTTCGAAGCCGGGGCGTGGGGCACGGGCGGCAACGAACCTATGGTCTTCGCCCACGCAACGAGCAACTTCCTCGTTGCGGGGGAGGCCGAGTACCTGCGATCACCGATCCCGACAGTGGGCTATGCCCGTGTCCCGTGCACGCGTGACGTGGATCCTCACTGTGAGTGCATCCGACCCGACCCAGACGAATGCTATCATTTCACGATAGCGGCGGCTTCCGTGCGGAGGCCCTACCGCCTCGTGAACACGCGCGACACGCCGCTGCCGGGTGATGTCTCATTCATTCCGGTGCTCGTGGACTACAGGGTGCACCGCGGGATCGACGACGCGTTTCCACTCCCCGAGGGTCAGAACCAGTTCAACCTGTCCGCCAAGGTCCGCCTTGCATACCCAGACGGTCAAGCGAGCTTCGTTCGCACAGTGCAGTGCGGCATCGCCTCATGCTCCAACTTCGATGGGGATGCGCCGTCCGACGGAACCTTCGCAGTGCCCGTCGCCGTTGCCGCTGCCGAAGAGTTGACGCTCGATGTCTCCGCCGCGATCTACGTGACCGATCTCCCCACCTGCGTGACGGTACCCACATTGCCCAACGAACCGTGCCTGGTGCCACCCTATGGCGGCGAAGCTTGGGTGCACGTCGACCCGTACGTGTACGTGGACCCGAGTTGGGAATACGCCGCTTGGTTTGAAGTGCAGACGACCTCGGACGGCCTGGAGTGGCTCGCAGTGACGCGGACGGCCGTCGATCTCAGCACCTTCGGCCTCGAAGGTGGCAACGGGGTGCCGGACGGCGGGGTACCCGATCCTGACGCGGGCGCGGGAGGCATGGGAGGTGCGGCAGGTACGGCTGGATCTGGCGGGACTTCCGGGATGGGGGGTGGCGGCAATCCCTCGAATGGCGACGGCGGAGGCTGTAGCGTCACGAGCGTGTTGCCCGCATCCGAATCGCACCTGCCGCTTGTGGTGCTTTTCGTCGCGGTGGCCGTGATCCGGCGTTGGCGCAGAAGCTCCAGTAACGCACTGTGAGGTAGCTTACACGTGCTGACCCCTGCGCCGTTTGGGGTAGAGACATCGGAACGCCCTCCCTATATAGTCGACCAACGGTCTAGGCCGGGCGCCGGGCGAAGATAGGCAGGTATCCGATGAAGGCATCCACGCTCAAGGTTCTCATGGCGGCCATGCTGCTGCTCCAAGGCTGCAGTAGCGGCACCACGACCAGCACGGAGCTCGAGAGCGTTCTCGATGCGGCGGCCGATCGTGAAGGCGTTCCGGCCGGCGAGTGCCGCGACGCCTGCGTAGCGAACGCGCTCGCTGTGTTCGACGAGTGCACGGCCGAGAGCGACGACCGCGAGGCATGCTTTGGGCGCGCGATCCAAGCCTTCTTCGAGTGTGTCCGGGAGTGCCCGCCGCCGACCTGCGAGGACCGTTGTGAAGCGAAGGCCACGCAGCACCACATGGCGTGTCTCGACGAGGGCGGTGAAGTCGATGCCTGTGCGGCGGAAGGACGCGAGATCCTACAGCGGTGCAGGGACGAAGCCTGCACCGATCCCGAGCCACCCAGCTGTGAGGACCGGTGCGAGAACCACGCGCAGGGCGCCTACGATCGATGCATCGCGGACGGGGGTGACGAAGAGCACTGCGCCGGCGCCGCTCGCGAAGCACTGGCGGCCTGCGTCAAAGAAAACTGCGACAGCCAAGGTCCAGGACCCTGCGGAGAAAGGTGTGAGGCCCACGCACATGGTGTTTTCGATCAGTGCATCGAGGACGGGGGCGACGAGGACCGCTGCGCGATGGCCGCTCGGGGAGTGCTAGCCGACTGCATCGACGAGCACTGCGGGGATACGGAGCCACCCCCCTGCGACGAACGGTGCGGTAAGTTTGCCGAGCTCGTGTTCCACGCGTGCATCAGCAAGATCGACTCCGAAGAGCGATGCGCCAAGATTGCGCGCTGGTTGCAGGGACACTGCAACAAGAGGTGTGCGTGTCATGCGCGCGTCGACCATCGCGATAAGCACGGCGACGGCGACACGGACAGCGACAGCGACACGGACAGCGACACGGACAGTGACTGCGACAGCGATTCGGATAGCGACAGCGACACGGATAGTGATTCCGACTCGGATAGCGACAGCGACTCCGACACCGATCACTGCGAGGGTTGGCACAAGCGGGGCGGGCACTGCGAGTAGGGCCGGTCGACTAGGGCACCCAGCGGACGTCTGCGCCGCCTTGCGTCACGGTGCTGCCCCGATCGATCCCCACGTCGTTTCCGAAGAAGCCTAGCGCGTAGAACTGCCACATCCCGATTCGCTTAGGTCCACCACGCCCCTTGAAGTCTGGCGCCAAGCGCGAGAAGCTAGGCCCCTTATGCGCAAAGAGAGGTTTCTGTGATTCGCGGCGCGATTCGGACCAAACAACAGTGGTGGGACCTTCTCGGCCCCGAGGTTGACGCCAGCATCGGTGGACGACTTCTCGGCACCCAAATGGCGCACCTCGGACCCACGTTAATCGGCTACGCGTTCGTCGGCGTCTCATTCGATTTCGAAAAGGGCGGGCGCATTCGCACCGCCAGGGGGAACGCCAAAGCCCTCCAGTTCCGGGCCGAAGCCACATCCGAGCAGGCCGGTGCCGACATCGAGACTGCGATGGTCAACGTCCAAGCCGCACGCGAAGCGATTCCGCCGGCCCGAGCCGAAGTTGACGCCGCCGAACGAAGCTACGCGATCGAGCTGGCCCGCTTTGATGCAGGCACCGGGACCGGCCTCGAGGTCATCCAATCCCAAAACATGCAAGCCCGAGCAAAACTCACCTTCATCGAACAGATCCTGAGGTTCAACGCCGCACAGATCGAGCTCGCCGCCGCAATCGGTCACCTCAGCCCTGAACTGTTTGCGCCTTGAGCGTCATGGCCTCCAAGGCCAAGCAAAGAGTGCATCGCGGGCTACGGCGCGAATCGCCGTCTAGGGTCTCCGTGATTTCCTGCTAGATTGGCCGCCGCATGATGAAGCTCAAAGCCGCCCGACGCCCTCTATCGATTTCGTTTGTGCTGTTTGCACTGGCTAGCTCGAACGTGGCCGGTGCGGCCGACCGATCGGCATTCGTGGCACCGGAGGACCAGGCGCTCGTCGTCTTCATCCAGAACGAGCCCGACGATTACATGATGAACTACATCGTGTTCGATCCCGACAAGAAGTGCGTGGCCGAGGTGGGTGGCCGCGAGGCTGCGGTCATCTCTTTGAAGCCCGGGAAGTACACGTACTACCTTGCGAGCGCCAACAACCACCGCATCGATGTGGATCTGCAGGCCGGACGTACCTACTTCGTCCGACTCTCCGCGGTTGAGAAGGTTGCGACGAGTAGGTCGGTCGTGACGCCGGTTCAGCGGGGTACCGATTCGTACAAGCTCCTGAAGACTTGGCTCGACGGCACCAGGGTGATTCTCGCTAGTGACGATCCATGCCGAGGTAAGCCACTCAAGGAGCGGACGAACCGAACGCAGAGACGCATCAACGAAGCCAACGCCGACTGGAAAAACGGCGACAAGATCTACCGATACAACTACAGCCTCCTCAAGGAAGACGGCCTGACCGCGCTCGAGGTCAGCTGGCTGCGAGACCGATAGAGCACGCGCCCTACGGCAGCCCCCACGAGTGTCGAAGCGCGCCGTACTCGCTGCGGGGGAGGGCGACCAGAGCGCTCACATTGGGTTCTAGCCAATCGGCAATCGTTTCGAGCGAGTCCAATGGCATCGCCGTGCATCCGGTCATCCCACTGTCCGGTCCCCGCCACACATGAAGAAAGATGCAGCTCCCCGCCCCACGCTCGATTCGCCGGGTGTTGTGCTCGACGACAATTGCGATCGCGTACAGCTCATCCTGGCGACGCATATACTCTGCGCTCCGCCAATCGACGACGGTGTTCGCCGTCGACACGATCCGGTTGTAGTGATGCGACTTCGGATCATCGACACAGCGCAGCTCCGGCGTCGCCTGCACATAGGGCAGAGCCACCCGCTCCCGCCCCGCGTCATACCCGTATGCCGTCCCAATCTCGAACACCCCAGCGGGCGAACGCCCATCGCCCTCTCGCTTGATCGGCCCTGGCCGCCCCGTCGGCGCCCCGCTTCCATGAAGCCCCCGCCCCCAACCGTATCCTTCACGCCCAATGACGACGTCGATCACCGGCCCCACCGCTGTCCAAGCCTCACCGGGGGAGCGCTCATAGCGTCGGAGCTCCGCGCGAAATCCATTCCAGTCATCCGTGACGACGGTCACGAGCTGGGTCTTGTCTACGCCGATCAGCGTATTCGCTACTGGCGGCTTGTCACGACAGCTGCCCAACGCACACGCAACGAGAACCGCCGTCGCGATTCGACTCCGCTTGATCGCGCCTACCACTCCACCCCTTCGGGAAAGTCCCCTGTTTTCATAACGCGATTATGAACGGGCTTTGAAGACATGGAAAGATGCGTCGCTTTTTTTACAGAGAGTCTCCTTTTCCACCACGAGCCACCGGCGTCGGAGCTAAGATCCACGCGACCCGATGCTCGAAGGGGACACGAGAGGACAAGTAGCGAGCGCGGGGCCGAAAGGAGATTGCGATGCGTTGGATACTGGGTCTTCTCGTGATGGTGACGGCGTCGCCTGCTCTTGCGTTCGAGGGCGAGATCGAGGCGAAGACGTTCGGGGACGCGCCGGGCAACGATGCGGAGTTTGCGATCTATGTCTCCGACAAGCGCGACGTACGGATGGATGCGACCGCCAAGAGTCGCCGCGGGAAAGCGCGCCGGGTGTCGTACGTCAAGCCGGCCAAAGGCAAGTACGACTTCATGATCGACCACGACAAGAAGCAGGCCGTCAAGATTTCAAAGGATTAGGTCATTAGATCGACGAGTACAAAGGGGAACCGCAA
>QMMB01000166.1 GCA_003647035.1 Deltaproteobacteria bacterium
GCCCGGTCTTCCAGCCGTCGGCTACCTCGAATCAAACCAGGCATCATCACGTTTTCCAGCGCAGTGAACTCCGGCAGTAGGTGATGAAATTGGAAGACAAAACCGATGCTTCGGTTGCGAAACTCCGCCAGCTCCAAGCTTCCGAGGCGCGTGACATCCCGGCCTCCGTAGAGGATTCGCCCCTCGGTGGGCAAATCGAGCGTGCCGATCAAGTGCAGCAGTGTGCTCTTGCCGGCGCCTGACGGGCCGACGATCGTGACCATCTCTCCGCGATCGATTTGGAGGTCGATGCCCTTGAGGACTTGCAGTGACCGGCCTTCGTGTTCGAAGGTTTTGGTCACGTTCTGGACGGTGACGAGAGGGTCGGTCATCGAAAACGCGAGTGTCAGTCGTATCGGAGCGCGTCGACGGGTCGCACGCGACTCGCTTGATACGCCGGAAAGAGTGTCGCCGCCAGGCATACCACCACCGTTGCGGCGCCAACCAGGGCGAACTCGGTGGGATCGAGGTGTACGGGGAGCTTGTCGATGTAATAGACCTCGGGATTCATTCGGATTCCAAAGTGTTCGGCCGCAAAAGTGAGGACGAAGCCAAGGCCGAGCCCCATGAGGCCTCCTGCCGATCCAATCATGAGACCCTCGATCACGAAGATCCGGATCACCCCGCCCGCTGGGGTCCCCATGGCCTTGAGGATGCCCACCTCCTTGCGTTTCTCCTGCACGAGGAGGGTCAGGGTGCCGAACACAGAGAAGCCGGCGATGAGGACCGCGATGCCGAGGGTGATGAACATGGCGAGCTTCTCGAGGGCGAGGGCGCCGAAGAGTTGCTGGTTCATCATTTTCCAGTCGCGCACGCGGAGCCCGTCCTCGCCGATGGTCGAGGTTAGCAGCGCCGCCATGGCAGGGGCGTGCTCGACGTCCTCGACCTTGACCTCGATCCCGCTGATGCGGCCCTCCGAGCGGAGAAAGCGCTGGGCCACGGCGAGATCGATGTAGGCGTGTTTCATGTCGTACTCGTACATCCCACTGTAGAAGATGCCGGCGATTCGGAACGGACGGGTCTTGGGGATGGGGCCTGTCGGGCCGAGGTCGCCGCGAGGGGAAACCACAGTGACACGATCGCCGACGACCAGCCGCAGCGCCCTGGCAAGCTCTTGTCCGACGATGAGGCCCGGCATCGCGTCTTCTTTGGCCTCGGCGGGGAGGCCTCTGGCCGCGGTGCGTTCGGCACCTTGGATCATCGCGTCGATGGGCCCGGCGGGCGTGGTGATGATCGAGGAATCGAGGATGCGTTCTGGGTACCGTAAGTGTTCGAGCTTGCCGTGCGTGAGGTTGTGGGCGAGGTCGGTCACGTCCGACACCGTTTCGGGATCGACTCCACGAAGGATCGCGCCGGCACGATTGGAGAGGCTCGACACCATGACCTCGACTTGGAGAAAGGGCGTGGCGGCGACCACGCCTTCGGTCTGCCGCGTCCGCTCGAGAAGAGGTTGCCAGTCGTCGATCTCCTCGAATGCGCGGTCGACCACGATGTGCGCGTGGTTGCCCAGGATCTTCTTTGTCAGGTCGGCCCGGAAGCCACCCATCACGCTGAGCACCGAGACCAGCATGCAAGAGGAGACTGCGACAGCGAGGATGGACAACGTCCCGCTTGCGGCGAGGAAGCCGGTCTTCTTGGCGCGCAGGTGGCGCGCGGCGACCATCGTACGGAAGCCTATGCGTTCGAACGCCGACAGGAGTGGGCCGACCGCGCGCAGGCATAGCCGGAGGGCGAAGACCGTCGTCACGCTCATTCGGATGACCGCGCGAAGCAGGCTGGCATCGTCGCCGTCGGCAGGCGAGAATGGGAACGCAAAACTGACGGCGACGAATGCGACCACGAGCGCCGCGTCGAAAACCCACCAGAATCGTTGGCGCCGCGGGGCCGGCACCAGGAACCAGCAGGAGATGCCCAAGATCACGATCGGCGCTGCGGAGAGGCTCTGGAGCGTGGTTGCCGTGTGATAGAGGGTGGGCACCCACTCGAGGTCGAGGTCGGAGTAGGCGAGGTGGGTCAGGCCGAAGAGCAGGCTTGCGATGGTGCCGCCGAGGACGTGACCGATCGAGACCCGCGCTGCCCAAAGAAGGATGCCCATCGACACGGTCGTGATCACCGCATGCAGTCCTGTGGTGGTCGCCAAGCCGATCGTTCGAGCGCGTCCGCGCGCGCCGCGAGGAAGGCGAGCGGCTCCCCGGAGGACCACCGCGCTGAGCAGGGCCAAGGTGAGCTGCGCGGTCGTCCACGCGATGGCGAGTCGAATCCACAGCAGGTCGTCGCCCATCGATGCCTGGAACCATTGGGTGCTCGTCGCGCCGAACACGAGCACGGCGGCGACATGCAAAATCCCGAAACCGCAGAGGACTGCCGTCCAGAAGCCAAGCGGCCGCGGTTCGCTCATTCCGCCTCCGGGCGAAGCAGCGGGAACAGAAGCACGTCGCGAATCGACGGTTGGTTGCATAGAAGCATCACGAGCCGATCCACGCCGAGGCCGAAGCCGGCGGCAGGTGGCATGCCGTGGGACAAGGCGCGGATGTAGTCCGCGTCGAAGTCCATGGCTTCGTCGTCCCCGCGTGCGCGGTTGCGAAGTTGGGATTCGAAGCGAGCGGCCTGGTCGTCCGAGTCGTTGAGCTCGCTGAACGCGTTGCTCAGCTCGCGGCCGTCGATGAAGAGCTCGAAGCGGTCGACGTAGGCGGGGTCCTCGTCGTTGCGGCGAGCCAAAGGAGAGACCTCCCAAGGGAACTCGGTGATGAAGACGGGTACCGACTGAGCACCGTTGGGCGTGCGGTACATCGCGGTGAGGTCGGGTTCGACCAAGAGCTCGAAAACGGCGAATACCCGCTCGCCATGGGTCTCGCAGTGGGAGAGCAGTTTCTGTGCAGCAGGGTCGAGCTTCGGGGCGATCGCAGTGCAGGCTCTTTCGAAGGCCTCCTCGTCGCCGATCGCATCGCGGGACAAAGCATCGGTCCAGGGGGTCTTGGGGACTTCGCCGTGGCCCGCCCGTTCGAGACGCTCGGCGATCGCTTCGCGCATGTGTACTCGCTTCCACTCCGCTTGAAGGTCGAATGCTCGATCGCCCGCCAGCCCCGGGAAGCGCGCGCCCAAATCTGCATCGACTGCGCGGAGCATGTCGACGCACAGGTCCATCAAGTCCTCGTGGGTGGCGTACGCCATGTAGAACTCGAGGATGGTGAACTCGGGGTTGTGCTTGGTGCTGATGCCCTCGTTGCGGAACGTGCGCCCGATCTCGTACACGCGATCGAAGCCGCCGACGAGCAGCCGCTTGAGATAGAGCTCCGGGGCGATGCGCAGGATGAGCTCTAGGTCGAGAGCGTTGTGGTGCGTTTCGAAGGGTTTGGCGGTGGCTCCGCCCCGGATCGCGTGGAGCAACGGCGTCTCGACCTCGAGGAAACCGAGGACGTCGAGAAAGCGCCTCAGAGACTGGACGATGAGCGTGCGCGCGCGGAACACCTCGGCGACGGCCGGGTTGGCGAACAGGTCGACGTACCGCTCGCGGTATCGCTTCTCGACGTCTTTGAGGCCGTGCCACTTGGCGGGTGGGGGCAAGAGGGCTTTGCCGAGATGCTCATAGCGGCGGGCGCTCACCGCCAGCGCGCCGGTCTTGGTGCGGATAGCGGGGCCTTCGACCAGGACGTGGTCCGCGAGGTCGAGGAGCTTGAGAACGGCCGCG
The DNA here is from genome assembly GCA_003647035.1 of Deltaproteobacteria bacterium. Classification (GTDB taxonomy): domain Bacteria; phylum Myxococcota_A; class Polyangia; order Polyangiales; family Houyiibacteriaceae; genus SG8-38. Next base: position 3,728 of record QMMB01000166.1, read on the forward strand.
TCGCGGTCGCTCAGGCTGTTCGGCCGCACCAACGATTGGGCATCGCCGTGGGGGGTGCGGATCACGAGGAACGGCCCGCGCTTGGCAACCACGCGGCCGAAGAGTGGAACGTGGGGCGCGTCTTCGGTGAGCTCGTCCTCGAGCGGGAGCTTGGCGCATGCCTCCTCATCGGCAGCGAGCAGGACGAGCCGGCGGCGTTCGTCTTCGAGCCCGGGGTTGGTGCGCCAGGCGTTCGGGTACGGCAAGACGCCCAGCTCGCGTAAGCGCTCTGCCTTCGTCAACCGCGTTTGCCGCAGCTCGTCTTCGGTGGCCACTTGCTATTCCTCTTGGGCTTCGCCCGCCTTTTTCTTTTTCTTCTCGGCGTTCAGCAGGAGATACGTTTCGATGAATTCGTCCAGGTCCCCATCGAGCACGGCGTCCGCGTTGGTTACCTTATGGTCGGTTCGCTCGTCCTTGACCATGGTGTAGGGCTGGAGCGTGTAGGTCCGCACTTGGGAGCCGAACGCGATGTCGGCGCGGTCGTTGAGGAACGCCTCTTCGAACGCCTGTTCTCTCTCTCGGCGGGCCTTCTCGAACAACAAGCCGCGGAGCATCTTCAACGCCGTGTCGCGGTTCTGGTGCTGCGAGCGCTCGGCCTCGCAGCGGACGGTGAAGCCGGAGGGGATGTGCTTCATGCGTACCGCGGACTCGGTCCGGTTGACGTGCTGGCCGCCGGCGCCCCCGGAACGCATCGTGCTCACCTCGAGGTCCTCGTCGCGGATCTCGATCTCGCCTTCGGTCAGCTCCTCGCCGAGGTCCGGGACGACGCTCACCCCTGCGAACGAGGTGTGTCTGCGCTTGTTGGCATCGAAGGGGCTGATCCGGATCAAGCGGTGTACGCCGTTCTCGGCGCGGAGATAGCCATAGGCGTGGGTCCCGCGGGCCACGAACGTGGCGTCCTTGATGCCGGCTTCGTCGCCGGGCTGCTTGCTGAGGAGCTCGGTTTTGAAGCCCCGGCGCTCGCACCAGCGGAGGTACATGCGCAGGAGGATATCGGCCCAATCCTGTGCCTCGGTTCCCCCGGCGCCCGGATTGATGGTGACGATCGCATCCGTGTCGTCATCCGGGGTGAGCATGCGCTTCAGCTCGAGCCCGCGAACCTCCGCCTCGATCGAGGGGATCTGCTCCGCCACGTCCGCCACCACACCTTCGTCCCTCTCGCTGGCGGCGAGCTCCAGCAATTCCAGCAAATCCCGAGCTTCACCGTCCACTCTCTCGAATTCTTTGAGAGTTTCCTCGGCAGACGCACGCTCACGCATCATCTTCCGGGCCTTGTCCTGGTCGTCCCAGAACCCCTCGCCGAGGCTCAGATTGGTGAGCCGGTCGACGTCATGACGGAGGGTGTCGAGGTCAAAGATACCTCCCCAGCGCATGCATGCGCTGTATGAGGTCTTGAAGTTTCTCCCGGCATTCCCCTGGCGTCATCACTCTGCGCGCGACCTACCTCGCTACCCCCTCGATGTCAATTTGGCGTTTTGGCTTGTGTTGGGGGGCGGTTTCCGGTTCACTTTCCCGCCATGGCTCCTTGGAGAGGTTTTGGGATTGGTGCGCTCGTGGCGGGGCTCTTGGCCCTCACGGCTTGCGATACAGAGAAGCTAGCGGCGGATTCTACTGCGGAGCTCTTTGGGCGGGCGGCTGCCGGTATCGAGCAGCATTGGGATTATGAGCTCATCGGGAAATCGTTTCCGGCCAGCATCATTCAGCTGGAGGGCCTGCTGCGGATCGTTCCGGACAACGAGGTGATGGGGCTTTCCCTGGTCGCCGCGTACGTCGGGTACGGCACCGGATGGATCGAGGATCGCGTCGAGATCGCAGACATCGAAGACGAGTGGGAAGAAGCCGATGCCCTACGGCGCAGAGCGTTGGTCATGTACAACCGCGCCTGGGATCTCTCGCAGCACTTCTTGCGCAATCGCGACCCGGGATTCGATGACGCGCTCAAGGGCGGGGTCGATAGCCTGCAGACCTGGGTCGACACGGCGCTTGTTGCCAAGGAGGACGCGGCTATCCTGTTCTGGGCCGGCGCGTCCCTAGGTTCCCGAATCAATATGGGCATGGAAGACATGGACACCGTCGCGGACCTTCCGCTGGCCAAGGTGCTTCTCGAGCGTTCGGTCACGCTCGACGCCGATTTCATGTTCATGATCGGCAAGATGACGATGGGCGTGCTCGCCGCCTCGGAGTTTCCGCCCGACATGGACAAGGCGAAGCTGATTCTCGATGACGTGTTGGCAAAGACGGAACGCCGCAACCTGATGGTGCAGATGAGTATGGCCCGCTACTACGCCGTGGCCATCGGGGACCACAAGCTCTTTCGGGAGCTCCTACAAGAGGTGATCGACGCCGGCGACGTGCTCCCGGAGGCGCGGTTGTCGAACGCGATCGCCCGGCGCCGGGCGGTCCGATACCTCGATCAAATCGAGTACTTCTTCAGCGACCTCAGCGAGTGATCGCGACCGGCAGCTAGCCATGGTCATCGTCCTGAATACGCTCGTATCGGCGCTCGTCATCGGCGCTGCGGCATGGCTCTCGCGACGATACCCCGTAGCGGCCGGCTTCCTGATCGCGCTGCCGGTGGCGACCATGCTGGTGCTTCCGCTGGCCTATCTGCAGCACAGGGATCCGGGAAGCGTGTTCCAAATGGCGCGCAGCATCCTGGTGGCGCTCCCGATCACGCTTCTGTTCTTCATCCCGTTCCTGATGCGTGACCGCTTCTCGTTTTGGGGTGCGTACGCGCTCGGGTGTGCCTTGCTTCCGGTCGGCTATTTCATGCACCGCGCCATCATGCGAGCGCTCGGCTGATCAGAGCGCTGCGCCGCCGGCCACGTCGATTGTTTCGCCCGTGAAGTAGTCGCAGTCGAAGATGAACTTCACTGCGCGCCAGATGTCCTCTGGCTGTCCCATGCGGCCGAGCGGAATCGAGGCGCGGATCATGTCCAGCGCCTTCTGGTTCATCCCGGAGGTCATCGAGGTTTCGGTGGCGCCCGGAGCCACGGCGGCCACGCGGATGCCGTAGGGCGCGAACTCCTTCATCCAGGTGCGGGTGTTGGCGGCGAGAGCGGCCTTGGCGGCGACGTAGTTGGTCTGCCCTCGGTTGCCGGGGCGTGCGACCGACGAGACGTTCACGATGACACCGGGTTCGCCGTGCTCGATCATGTGCGCGACCACCTCCTGCACCATCAGCGAGGCGCCGGTGAGGTTGATCGCGATGACGAGGTCCCAGTCCTCTCTCGACATACGCCGGATTTCGCCGGTCTTGCGGCTCTTGCCGACCCATAGCCCGTCGCGGATGATCCCGGCGTTGTTGATCAGGCTGTTGAGCCCGCCC
>QMMB01000167.1 GCA_003647035.1 Deltaproteobacteria bacterium
AGCCGCTCGAGCACCACGTCGAGCACGAGGGCCAGCTCTTTGCGGGCGAGATGCATTCCCGGGCAGGCTCGGGGCCCCGGTCCGAAGGTCGTGAAGATCGGTTTCGACGGCCGGCCCGGCTTGAACGTGTGCGGGTCCGCAAAGAAGTCATCGTCCCGGTTGGCGGATGCGATCGCAAACAGCATGAATGAGCTCGGAGGGATTGTGACGCCCTCAAACTCGATCGGATACGCCGCGGAAGTTCGAGGCAGCACCGGAACCGAGGACTCGAACCGCAGGAGCTCTTCGACTACGCCGGCACGAATGCTTGGGTCCTGTTTGACCGCTTCCCAGAGGTCGGGGCGCAGCAGAAGATGGTAGAAGAGGTTCCCGATCGCGTCGTGCGTTGTCCCCGCGCCCGCGGAAAAGATCAGCCGCACGTGGGAAAGTACCTCTGCGTCAGTGAAGCGCTGCCCGTCGACCTCAGCCCGAATCAGGTCCGAAATGATGTCGTCGCGCGGCTCTTTGCGGCGCGCCTCTACGATCGGCTGAAGATATGCGGTCAGTTCCGCATTCGCCGCAACGGCACGGGCATGGTTCTCGGCGAACCGTAGAAGCGCCTGCGTCCAACCATGAAACTTCTGTTCGGCGTCTCGCGGCACGCCCAAGAGTCGGGAGATGATGATGAAAGGAAAGAGGTGCGTGAACTGCTTGGCAAAGTCGAGCTCGCCATCCGATGGGAACTGGTCGATGAGCTCGTTGGCCAGCGCGACGATCTGGCTTTCGTCCTGCTTTCGGACCGCATCCGCTCGGAACGCAGGCGTGGCGAGCCGGCGCCGGAGCACGTGATCCCTGCCCGTCATCGTTTGAAACGTCGGCCCGCAAATGGGCTCGAACATCATCTGATAGATGCGCTCGGGCGGGAACCGCTCGCCATCCCGGAACGCCTCGAGCAGAGGCTCGTACCGCACGATCGCGTACGCGGGCATGTCGATGAAGCGCGTCTCGACGACCGGCCCCAACTCTCGACAACGGGCCAAGGTCTCGTGAAGCGCCTCACCGGGGAACTGCTGGGTTCCGAAGTCAAAGCCTTCGAGTCTCGGTGGCACGCGCATACCCGTAGAGCATACACCGGCTGCGACTCGACGACGTTGGCTACTGCGTCAGCGTGACGTCGCCACACCCTGGATCGAACGTCGCCGTGACGTCTACGCGGTGGGAGCATAGCCGAAACAAACGCCCTCTCGAGTTCCGACCCCCACGCGACATAACATCTGGTACCGCGCCATTCGGCGCTAGTCGTCATCCCGATAGGCTAAGAGGCATCTCGAACCACCTCGCGGGGCTATACCGGATTGACCAGATCGACCCCGATGGCGATGTCTTCCTGCGCGGCGCCAACTATCGCCGCTTCAAGAAGCCGGTCTTCCCCCTCGTCACAAACTTCAGGGCGGCGGGATTCAGCCCGGCCAATCTCCAGCGCAAGCTCGATGCCATGGTGGGGACCCAGCTTGGCCCCGACGGCTGCGTCGGCACAGCACAGGTCAAGCCTGCCCTCTGATCCTTCGGGCTAGCGGGCCGAGGGCGCGCCACCCTGGGCCGGCCAGGTTCGTAGCTTGTCCCGGACGATCGTCCGGTCGATCGCGGGGTGTCGGTGCAGGTAGAGGGCGTAGAGGAGCCGTCGGCCGGGCATCGGGATCTCGAGCAGTGCCGAGTCAGGGGGAAGCATCGAGGGGTCGGCATCGGCGATTCGGAATTGTCGCAGCCCGATACTGGTGCGGGGATCGAATTGCAGATCCTGCGAGACGACCAGGGGATGGGCGATGATCAGGTTGACGCCCCGTTCGTCCAGGTAGCGGTAGGGCGCCAGCCTCTCGTGTCCGGGTTGGGTGTGGTAGCGCAGGCCGTGGCGCGCGATGAAGGCATCGTTGAGCCCCAACATATCGATGGCGGGCAGCCTTGAAAAGTAGGGGATGGCCCCTGCGGCCGTGACGGCGATCAGGGGCGGTTGCGCGGCCCCGGCCGTCAAATCCCCCAGTACCTGCCCTACGCCGATCCAGTCCTGGGCGGCGGGGTGGACATGTTGTTCGAGGGCTGCGACCGACTCGATCCCGGCCTCGAACTCGAAGCTCTCCCGATGATGGATGGATCCCGCGATCAGCGAGATCACGACGAGCCCCTGGACCCAGCGAACGTCGATGCACTCGAAGAGCACCCAGCAGAGCAGCGCCGCGCCCAGGGGTATCACGGGCACCAGAAAGCGAAACTCCATGAAGCCGCCCCCCACGTACACGACATAGGCGAGCCAGAGGGTGATGATGAGGAGCAGCCAGCGGGCATGGCGATCCTGCAAGATCTCCCTGCCCCGGGCCAGGGGAACAAATAGCGCGATCAGCAGGTAGGAGTGCGCAAAGGTGTAGAGGTAGGTCGCGCCCTGGATGAGGGTCGAGCCGAGCTCAGCGCCGCGCTTCGCATACCAGGTATTGGGCAGCAACTCGCCGTAATAGCCCGTCTTCCAGGCCATCCAGCCCCCGAGAAGCGCCGCCGAGATTCCGTAGGCCGCGGCGGCGGCTCGCAGCCGAAGCGCCGGGTCTGGCTGCGTGATGATCGACCAGCCGACTCTCGCCATCATGGGGGTGAGGAAGACCGCCGTATCCAGTCGCGTCAACAAGGCGAGGCCGGAGTAGAGCGAGAAGGCGAGTAGCTGCAACAACTCCGGCGTGGCCGATGCGGCGATTCGTTGGGTATGAAATAAGGCGAGCAGGACCAGCGCGGAGACGAGGGAGGTCTCGAGGCCTCCCGTCGCATAGGCGCTGAAGGTGTAGTTCGTCCCCGCGACGATCATGGCGGCCCAACACGCCAGGGGGCGCGCCCCCATGGCGGCGACGATGCGTTCGAGAGTCAATAGGCTCAGTGAGAAGAAGAGCAGGCCGAGCACCATCGCGAAGGCGGCGGGCTCGAAGCCGGCCAGCATGCCGAGGGCAATCAAGAAGGTCCAGAGCGGGTTCGTGAAACCCTCGACGCGTTCGCCGATATTGAACACCAGGCCGTGGCCTTCAATGAAGTTGCGTGCGTAGACGAACGAGATATAGGCGTCGTCCTGGATAAAGCGGTGAGAAAACGCGAGGGCGGTCAGGGCGAGCATGATGCCCAGGGTGATTGACTGACGCGAGCGAGGTGTCACGGCGTGTCTTTCCTTCGGTTCGCGTAGTGAATGGGTTCAGATCCAAACGAAGATTGGCCGAAGAGGCCGACAACAGAGGCTACAACAACAGGTAATGGAACTCCTCGCGCGCAGCGCCTGGGCCGAGCGACGCCCGGGGAGCATAGCCGAAACAAACGCCCTCTCGAGTTCCGACCCCCACGCGACATAACATCTGGTACCGCGCAACTCGGCGCTAGTCGTCATCCCGATAGGCTAAGAGAGCCACAAAGAAGAATCCGCATCACGGAGAAACCCCCATCTTAAAGATCACCTATCCCGTCGAGGGACGAGCAGCCAGTAGTCCAAGTCTAGTACAACATCTTTCTGATACACGTCCCTGCCGTCCTTGGAAACCTTGAGCGGGAATCCGGCTTCGGTGGGGCGAACGTCCTTCAGCCCTACCAATCGCACGCGAAGGGCCCCGCAGTCGGCCCGGCCTGGCAGGTCGGCCTTGTCGAGGATCTCGCTGTAGGAGTAGATCGTATCACCAGCAAACGTGGGGTTGGCGTGGGCTCCGCCGTTCCACGCGAGGATGCCCAGCACCTTCTCCATGCCGTTGAACGACAGTGATCGGGCGATGCTGATCACGTGGCCGCCATACATCAAACGGCGACCAAACCGAGTCTCTTTGGTCTGCATCGCATCGAAGTGAACCTTGGCGGTGTTCTGATAGAGCCGCGTCGCTGTCGCGTGCTCGGACTCCTCGATCGTCATGCCGTCGATGTGGTCGATCTTCTCACCCGCTTCGTAGTCCTCGAAGTAAGCGCTTCCGCCCGACGGCCAATCCTCGTAGCCGCTCAAGTCGAGATTGGAAGGAACGACCAAATCCGCGGGGGCGACCTCCTTCGGCATGGCTGGCCGATCCGCGGCCCCGGTGGGCGTAGCGGGGTCCTTCTTGTTCACCATTACCCAGCGGTAGAACTCCAGCACCGTCTCTCCGCGCTGGTTGGTCCCGACGGTCTTGACCCACACCACACCGGTCTTGCCGTTACTGTTCTCCTTCTTGCCGAGGACCTCCGAGATCGATCGAAGCGTGTCGCCCGCGTAGACGGGGGTGAGAAACCGCACGCCAGCGTAGCCGAGGTTCGCGACCGCGTTGAGCGACACATCGTTGACGGTCTTTCCAAACACGATGTGAAACACCAGTAGGGCGTTGACGGTCTCTCGCGCGTACCCGGGCGAGCGGGCGAATTCCGCGGAACAATGGAGCGGGTAGCGCGATCCGGTAAGCCCGATGTATAGCGCCGCCTCGCCCTCAGTGATGGTCCGGGGAACCGCGTGTACGAGCTCTGCGCCGACTTCGAAATCCTCGAAAAAATTGCCTGGATTGGGCTTCGCCATGTCTTTTCCTCGTTTGCGGACGCCGGACTCTAGCACCGTTGAAGCATTGGATGGTATGAGGCAGCGGTGGACCCCGACAAAGAGCGTGCATGCATGGTGGACCATCAGCTCCGCCGTAGAGGGATCGCGGACAGCCGGGTGCTCAGCGCGATGGGAGAGGTGCCCCGTGAAGCGTTTGTGGCGAACGCGCGCCAGAAGGATGCCTACCTCGATGCCGCCCTGCCCCTGTCCCACGGGCAGACCATCTCACAACCCTTGATGGTGGCGATGTCGATCGAAGCGCTCCGGCTCGAGGGCGACGAGACGGTCTTGGAGGTCGGTGCCGGCTCCGGCTACCAAGCGGCGGTCCTGTCCAAGCTCGCCAAAAAGGTGGTCGCCATCGAGATCATTCCTGAGCTTGCCGCCAGCGCGCGGCGGGTGCTTGGCTCGCTCGGAATCGACAATGTGGAGATCATTTGCGCAGATGGGCGCAAGGGGTGGCCCGCAGACGCTCCCTATGACGGCATCGTGGTGGCTGCCGCTGCCGAAGAGGTTCCGCCGGCTCTGATCGAACAGCTCAAAGAGGGGGGGCGGCTCGTGATTCCCGTCGGCGGCGGCTGGGGGCAATCGCTTCAAACCTCACGCAAACGCGGCGATGTCCTCGAAACGGAGGAGCTCTGCCGATGCGTCTTTGTGCCGTTGGTGCATGGCAGCTAGACTCCGGCCGCGAAGGAGCACCAATGAGCATGATCGTCTTTCGGTACCTACACTTCTTGGGTATCACATTCTGGATAGGGACCGCAGTGGCCGTCGCAGTCGCCGCGTCCGCACCGACGCCTTGGGAAAGCGGTATCGCCCAAGCGCTCCGCAAGGTGACACTCCGCGTGACCACGCCCGCGATGCTCTTTGCATTCGCAGGAGGGTTCGGAATGCTGATCCCCGATTTCAGCGAGACATACGCGAAGCAAGGGTGGATGCACGCCAAGTTGGCGCTCTTGCTGGTGCTGGCCGGCGCGACCGGCGTGCTCACGGGCAAGCTCCGCAAATGGGCGGAGGGGCAAGAGGTGTCGGCGAAGACGTTCGGCCGCTTGGCGTGGGTGATCTCCATCCTCGCTGTGCTCATCGTGACCCTCGCAGTCCTCCGACCGTTCTAAGCCATGCAGGTTCGCGGGTACAGTCATCCCGACTTCCATGGGTTGCGGGACACCGTTAAATGGTGTGCGCCGTGGCATGGGCCCGGCGGTGCCGCGATTGCGGTGTATCACCGAGGGGAGCTCGTCGCTGACCTCGCTTGCGGCACAAGAGACAGGTACGGAACCCCGTTCGAACCGGACACGCTCGCGCTGAGCATGTCCACCGGCAAGGGCGTCATGGCCACCCTGCTCCATCAGATGGTCGATCGCGGCCTGCTGGATCTCGAAGTCCCGGTCGCGAAATACTGGCCTGAGTTTGGCAAGAACGGCAAGGGCGGCATCACCCTGCGACAGGCTGCCTCCCACCGCGCCGGGCTCTACTCGATCGCGCGCATCATCGAATCGTCCGAGGAGATGTTCGACTGGGACCACATGGTTCGAGTCATCGAAGACATGTGGCCCGTGCACAAACCCGACACTGATTTTGGCTACCACGCGTGGACGGGCGGATGGATCATCGGCGAAGTGCTTCAGCGGGTGAGCGGTCAACGCTTCCCCGAGTTGATCAAGGAGAACCTCGCTGACCCTCTCGGGCTCGACGGACTCTACATCGGCCTCCCACAAAGCGAGCTCCCACGCGTCGCGGAGTTCCTGATCCCAGCGCTCCCGCGCAAGCTTCTCCGCGGAAGGCCCCGCGGCCTGAGAAACAGGGTTCGTCGCACCGCCTCGACCACGGTGCGATGGCATTCCGCCGTCGGACACGCGGTCGACGCAATGATTCCGCCCGGCCTCGGAGACGTGCTCGGCGACCCACGGTGGCTCACCTCGGTCATCCCTTCGAGCAACGGGGTGTTCAATGCTCGCTCCTTGGCGCGCCTCTACGGAGCGTTGAGTCTCGGAGGGACGCTCGACGGTGTGCGTCTGCTTTCGCCTTCCGCGCTCGCCGAAGCTGCAGAGGACCAAAACCCGCACATCGGCCGGGTCATCCCGTTCCCTCTTCGATTCAAGGTCGGGTACATGCGGCCGGTCTCGCTCGGCCTCCGCGTTTCGCTCGGCAGGCGCCGAGTCGACCTGGGCCTCCCGAACCCGCACGCGTTCGGACACTTCGGGTTCGGCGGCTCGGGCGCATGGGCCGACCCCGAAAGGGAGCTCGGCGTCGCGATCGTCACCAATTTTTTTGGGGGACGGGTCCCCGGCGACTTGCGGCCCGTCGTGGTGGCGACCGCGTCGTCACGCTGTGCCGACCGACGCTCGAGCTGAGTTCGCCGTTGCAGCGCACCGCGCCGTGCAGTAACTAACGCGTGGATGCCACTGCTCGCGCTGCTCTTCTTCATCACCGCGGTGCTCTATGCATCCGTCGGCTTCGGGGGAGGCTCGACCTACAGCGCCCTGTTGGTCTTCGGCGACACGTACCTCCGCCTCCTCCCCTCGGCCCCTCTCCGCTCAAATC
>QMMB01000168.1 GCA_003647035.1 Deltaproteobacteria bacterium
CGACAGTCGGGAGAAAACGCTGGGTCCTTGTTGTCACCCTGACCTTGAGTGAGGCGCTGGTACTCCTGGGTTTCGATATTGACGGTGAAGATGTCGAAATTCTGGTCACGTCCACTGAAGGCGATGAGCGGCTGCTTCGGGTCCTTGCACCAAACCGGCGTTTGGTTGTGATTCCCGCGAAACGTGACGCGCTTCAAGTTGGTTCCATCGATCTTCATGGTGAAGATCTGCGGACTGCCATGACGATTCGACACGAACGCTAGCTTTCCGCCCGGTCCACAGGTCGGACTGATCACGATCCCGCGACTGCGGGTCAGCCGCCGCAGGCCCTTGCCGTCGAGGCCCGAGCTGTAGATCTCGTAGCTGCCAGGTCGCGACGAAGAGAAGTACATGCGGTCGCCGCAGATCGCGGGCGCCATGGTGATCCCTTTGCCACCGATGACTCGCTTGCCTCCGACCCGCGTGTTCGTGATGAACGTGCCTATCTTAGTCATGCGCGTGTACCAAATCGCGCCCTTACCAAACGAGGGAAGCATCGACACGCCTCGACCGCTCGACACTTTTCGGACGCCGTAGCCGTCCATGGCGGCAGCATAGACGCTCTTGTGCCCAGGTCCATGCTTCCGAGCGAACGCGATTTCGGTTCCAAACGGCCCATAGACACCGGTGACGACCCCGATGACCTCATTGACGAAGGAGTGCATCCATTTGCGAAGCTCCGTAGCCGGCCCGCGGTACGTGCGACGCAGCACCGGCACGCCACCTCCGCTCGATTGGTAGAAGCGCAGCTCGACGCTCAGCGCAGCCTCACTACCGAACACCTGACCTTTGATGACCCCGTTGGCGCCCAGTATCGCCCACGCGCCGAGGTTGACCCCGAGGCCCGAGCTTGCGTAGTCGTGTCGAACCGATTGCGGCCCGATGACACGAAACCCGGGCATCAGACGGAAATCGTTTCGTAGGACGCCTCCAGCGTTTGCGGCCTGTGGCTTCGCGTCACCGAGCAGATCGGGAACACCGATACGGAACACCTCTTCGTCGGGCGCATCGATGTCGACTACGAGCTTGTCCTCGGGCAAGGGAGGGGCGTCCTCTTGGCCCCCGGCCGGCACCACGGACAATAGCACCGGTCCAAAGGCGAGCCCGGCTACCAGAGCCACTCGACGCCAACGATGTCGAACTTCCATCAAAGTCATGTGCAACCTCAGCGGGCGTGACGCCCAAAGAAACGCAGAGATATCGTTTTTCCAAGAACGCGGTTCGCCACCGACTCCGGCGGCCTCGGAAGATCTGACCCCTCTGCTTGGGTCATCCTCCGACGAACGGATTCGTCGAATACTTCATTCCCGCTCGGTCGGCTTACTTCGAACTCCCCGATGCCCCCGCTCGGTGTAACGGAAAGTTCGATCACGCATGCAAGCTTCTGAAGGTCCTCGTCGCTGAGCTGTGTAGGCACCTGCCAGCCCCTCCGAAAATACGAGTAGAGCTTCCCTAGGTAGATCTCGAGCTCGTCTCCCGTCGCTTTGGTGCCTTCGACGATCCCGTCCGGGTCTCCCTCGAGCTCTGGGCCCTTAGTCAGATCCGAAATCGCGCCCGCTCGCTCACCCAGTTGCGACAGCAGATCCTCATCGCGCGCTTCGCGCTTCTTTTTCGGTTTCGCGAGGCCCCTCTCCTTGCTGGTCGTGGGCACGGCGGCCATCGGCTCGGACTCGGGGGCCTGGGGCACCGGCGCGGTTTGCTGCGCGTCGGGGATCTCCTTGCTCGGAAGCCTACGAGGTTCCCGGCGCTTCCCAAGCCGCACGAACCGAGTCTCGATGACTTCGATCGTGGGAGGTGGCAAATCATCGACGCCACTCCCGAACAGCGACTCCATCCCGCCGAACACGAACGCGCTCAGTATGGCCAAGGTGGGTATGCCCACGAAGGCGACGATCGTAAACGCGATACCTCCCGCAATTTCCGTCAGCGTCGGCTGCTCCGTCTCCAGCAGAGAGAGGGCACGCCAATCGCTCACCTCGGTCATCGCTATCTCGGCTCTCGAGTGACCGGATCGGTGACCAACCCCATCTTACCGATGCCAGCCTGTCGCACGAGAGCAAGGACCTGCGCCACCACACCGTACGGCACTTGCTCGTCTGCTTGGACGAACACTTCATCGACGTCGAGAATGCGCTGGTCGGACACGAGGCGTTCCCGCAACACATCGAGCGAGACTTCTTCATCGAAGAGGAAGATCCGCTGATCCCGTTGCACCGTGATGAGCGGGTGCTCTTGGTCGATGTCCATGCGTGGCGCGTCGGCTTTGGGAAGGTCGACCTTGACGCCCGTCGTGAGCATCGGCGCGGCGATCATGAAGATGATCAGCAGCACGAGCATCACGTCGACTAACGGGGTGACGTTGATTTCGCTGAGGGGGCCGCCGCCGCTACCGCTGGAAAACGCCATTGTCTACTCCACCAGCAGGTGACGGCGGATGATGTTCAGGTAGTCACTGGCGAAGGCGGCCGTTTCACTGTCGACCACACGAATGCGCCGCACGAAATAGTTGTAGGCCATCACCGCCGGGATCGCGGCGGCAAGGCCGATCGCCGTTGCGATGAGCGCTTCGGCGATGCCCGGCGCGACCACGTCGAGCCCGGCACTCTTTTCACCGTGAATGGCGATGAAGGAGTTCATGATGCCCCAAACCGTTCCAAAAAGACCGATGAACGGAGCGGTCGAGGCCGTCGTCGCCAGGAACGACACCTTGTTCTCGAGCCGAGTCAGCTCAGCGCTTTGCGCCCTACGAAGCGCGCGCTCCACGTTCTCGACGTCCCCTTTCGTAGGGCGCCCCTGCCGCGCAATGCGCGCGAGCTCACGATACCCCGCGCGAAACACCGTGGCGATGGGCGACCGATCGTAATTCGCCGACTGGGCGTGGATCTCGTTCATCGCCGGGGCGTTCCACGTGCGTGTCTTCTCCTCGGACCAGAAGATCTGCAGGAACCCCCGACTCTGATCGGTGACCTGCTTCAAGCGGATCCACTTCGCGCCGATGATGTACAGACACATCACCATCATGAAGACGAGGATCAGCAGGACGAACTGCACGACCGGCGAAGCGCCGACGACGAGCACCCAAGGATTGAGTTGTTCAGGTGCGCTCGCCTGAAGGAACACCGCAAGCATCAATGGCTATCCCACACGAGCACACCCCCCAAGGCGCGTCAGTTCTCGGATCCGCTCACGTTGCGGTCCCGAGCCCAGCCTGCTTCGTCGGTGCCGGTCGCCATCTCTTCACCCATGGAGGTCGTAGAGATGCTGTTCCCGTCCAAACCGAGCGAAGTGAGGTAACTGCGGACTGTCTGCGCGCGACGCTCGCCGAGCGCGATGTTGTACTCCTCGGTGCCGCGCGGATCGGCCCCACCAGTGAGAAGGAGTGACACGCCGGAGCCTTGCCCACGGAAGCACTCGACGGCTTCCTGAAGCGCGGCCCGGGAGCTGCTGTCGAGCTCCGACGAGTCGAACGCGAAGTACACGGTCTCGACGACGCACGGCTGCTCAACCGGTTGAACCTCGACTTCGGGTTCCGGCTCAGGAATCTCGGAGCCAGTCGTCTCTTCGGCTTCCGGCTCCTCGGCGTCCTTGTTGCACCCGATCGACAGGGTCGACATGGTCGCAAAAAGGGCGAGGCACACCAGAACGGTGAGAGGTGAATTGAGATGTCTCTTCATGGAGTTCCTTTTACTTTCCCCCTCTGAACCCAGAGAGCACGAGCGCAGCATAGTCCCAGGGAATTTACGCGCAATTTTTCTAGTCACTGCATAGGGTTAAGAAGCCCACGTTTTCGTCGTCTAACTATGCGAAGTCATTTGCCAGGGTCAAGGATGTCGCTAATTGTAAAGCCTTGGAGGCTGGTGATCCGAATCACCCCGAGAGCAATTCCCCTACTCGCGCTTGTGACAGCCCTCTGCGCGGGTTGCAACACGAGATCGTCTCCGGACGAGCACTCGAGCGGCTCCGAGCGCGGGCTCCCTGATCTTCAAACCTACGCCCATCGCCTCGATGAGCCCTCGAGGGACGCATGGCAGCGGCCGGAAGAGGTAATCGAGCTTCTCGAGTGCCGCCCCGGAATGACCGTCGTCGACCTCGGGGCCGGAACCGGGTACTTCCTGCCCTATCTGTCGGTCGCGGTCGGAGACGAGGGGCGTGTGATCCCCCTCGACCTCGAGCCCGCCACCATCGCCTGGCTGCTTACCCGCATCGAAAGGGAAGGGCTGGGGAACGTGCACCCGGCCGTGGTCACCCCTGACGATCCGGCGCTCGCCGTGCACTCGGTCGATCGGATCCTCGTCGCCAACACCTGGCACCACATCTCTGGGCGCGTCGACTATGCCGAAAAGCTCCTGTTGTCGCTGCGACCAGGCGGTCTCCTGCTGATCGTCGATTTCACCATGGACAGCCCGGAGGGCCCTCCCACAGAGCGGCGACTCAGCAGCAACACCGTGGTGTCCGAGCTCGAAGCTGCCGGCTTCGTGGTCCAGGTCCTAGAGGAATCTCTTCCTTATCACTATGTGATCGCTGGCCGAGTGCCCTAGCTCAGTTGGCAGCCTGCGAGATGATCGCTATTCGACGACGATGGCGCCGCACGGGAATTCGGCCGTGAACGTTGCCTGGCCGCTCTTGAACTCGTTGCAGGCGCTGCCCTTGAGCCGAATGAAATCGTCGGCATCGGGGCTGGGCTCCCACTCGGACGGGCAACTCAGCGGGGTTCCGTTCAAGCGCACGTCACTCTCCGGATCGTCGCAGGCCTTGGCTTCGTCGTCGAACGGCTTGTCGATCTGGATGTCACACGAGATGCTGTCGGAGATGATTGCGTTGAACGCGGCTTCGAGACTCTGAGCGTCGTTGCCGCGCCAATACGGGGCGTTGCCTTCGGAGCCAGTCCTCTCGAGCCCAACACCTGCGTTGGCCATCTCTTGAAGATGAGCGTCCGAAACGCCATTGCCAACGCTCAGCACGAAGAGGTCGAACCCTGCATCGTGGGCGCGGGCCGCCGCCTCGACGGACAGATCCTTTGCAGCGGTGGTTTGGTTGTGGGGATCCGCGCATGTGTTGGGTTCGCCATCGGTGGCGAGCACGATGATCGTCGGCCCCTCCGCGGGCGGAGGGTTGCTCTGCACGCTGGCAACTACGGCGTCGATGCTCTCTCCCGTTGGGGTATCCCAATCGCCCGACCTCGGGTACGTCATTGGGTACTCCGCGTTGATCGCGCCGGCGTTGTCGAGCGAGAAGCCGACTTCGATCGGCAGCTCAGGGCACGGAGGCCCTCCGTCGTCCGCGGTGTAGGTGGTCAAACCGAACCGCACAATCGACTCGAGGCTCGACACCGTGCCGGTCACTGCGGCATGGGCATCCTCCCAACGGTCACCACGCATCGAGCTGCTTTGGTCGACGAGGAACATGACGTTCGGGATGCTGCGCGTGGGCGAGACCATCACGGACTGGCAGTTGTCGCCGCCGGTATTACCGGTACCGCCGGAGCCACCGCTGCCCAGCCTCAGCGCGCATCGTCCGCGAACATTGCACTCCTCGTTCGCGCTGCAGCCCTCGGTGGCGGTGCATTGCGCGCCGCACACGCCATCGCTGCAAAACGTCCCGAGCTGACACTCCGAGTCGCTGCCACTCGGGCACACCTCGTCGCAGCCCGCCGGTGGAGGACTGAACGACTCGCACGTGGTCAGAACCCCGCCGGTTCCACCCGTGCCACCAGCGCCGCCGCCACGTTCGACGTCACTGCTACCACCACAAGATGCCACGCCGAAAATCCCGACGAGCACGAAGAAACACCAACGCCAACGCATGAAAACCCCCACAGAAACCAAGCCAGTTGCATCTACATGATGCAAACCGTCGGTTTCCCGCGCAACTCGGCTCTCAAATTGCGCCCGATGGGCTAAGAGAGCTGCTGCCCAAGCTCAGTTGCCCATAGGTCAGTTAGTGGCGCGTCGGATCGCGTGCCCAACCTTGAATCCTACCGCGGTCGCGACCATCCCCAGCCGGCTGCGCTGCGTTCGCAAACGAGTAGCGAGCGGCGCGCGCGCCGGAAGCGAGATCCAGAGTCGCAGCAGGTGACGCTTCCGCTCCGCCTCGACGAAGTCTTCGTAATCTGTGCGCGCGTGTAGGACCGTGTGATTCGACAGGAGCTGCACGTCGCCTGGCTCGAGGTCCATGTCGAGATACATCTCCCGGGAGCCAGCGATCTCGTTGTAGAGGTCGAGCACCGCGCGATCGTCCGCCGAGAGCATCGAGTCACCAGCGAACCCGACCGCCGAACGGAAGTAGTCCGTGTGATAGAAGGTGCGCAGCTGCCCGTCGTCGAAGCGGCAAGGGCGCACCGGCAAATACCGCACGCCACCCTCCCCCTTGGTGTCCATCATGAACGGTTCGTACAGACGGTCGACGAGATCGGGACGGCGGCGCAGCAGGTCGTTGTACACCGAGACCGAGCTGGCGATGCGGCTCTTGCCACCGCGCTTGGCTCTATGAAGGCACAGAAGCCCCCCCACATCGGCGGCGTCGCAGTGGAAATTGATGTTTACGCGCGTGCGGTAGTGGCGCACTTCGTCGGGACTCTCCCCGGTGTCCCGCACGTGCCCGAGTAGATCGGCTTGCGGGGTCTGAGCGCCGGGGATGCCGAGATGCTGACCCAGGCACCAGAAGAAAATTTCAGCGTCGGCCTCCGGCCAGCGCGCAACGGGTACGCCACGGAACACGTGAAAGCCGCGGCCGGTCTGGACCTCCGACCGCCAGCGATCGATCTTCCTGGAGACGCTGGGCAACGGAAAGTCGTCCTTCGTGAGGTCACCCATGCGCTTCCCAGTCCGCTTGGCACACGAGAGGGCGTGTTCGATCTCCGCGACGTCCGCATCGGTCAACGTCTCGCGCCAATCGTCGCGTTGCGCTACCTCGCTCGCCTTCCACGCAGCCGGGTTGTTCAACGGTTCGCGAAGCACCCGCGATTGTGGCCGTGCGAAGTAGTGAATCGTTTGCGCAGTAAGGGTCTTGTACACGTTCGCCGGAGTCTAACGCGGTCTGGCCG
>QMMB01000169.1 GCA_003647035.1 Deltaproteobacteria bacterium
AACATCGATTCGCATCAGATTGGAAGCGCGATCGACTGGGCCACGGAATGTGAGATGAGCGATCGGCTCCACTTCAAAGTTGGCAATCATCATGAGCCGCTCGAGTACGAATCGGGCACCTTCGATGGATGCTATTCATTCGGAGCCGTTTGGCCCTTCTTCAAGAAGGAGGAGCTGCATGACCATGCGAAGGAGATGTACCGCGTATTGAAACCTGGGGCGCGATACGCTTGCTCTGAGTATTTGCTGACCCCTCATTTTGATTGGAACAACGAAGAACACGTGACGCTTCACAGGAGCTTCCTGCCGACGCTGGCGGCTACGCACTCGATGTATCCGGCCGACGTCTGTGCCGCATTGCAAAGAGCGGGATTCAAGATTTTCACTTCCGCGCCTTCGAAAGGCGAAGCCTGGCCGCTATGCGAGCAAAAACGTGATTTGGTCTCTATGGGTCGAAGAGTCGTTAGAGCCCTCGAGGCGATTCGCATCCTGCCTCCCTGGGTCGAAGAGTCGCTTGATCTACTTCAAAAAGGTGGCGAAGCTTGGACGGCTGCGGAAAAAGCCAAAATCGCAGATTTGAACTGGAGAATCGTCGCGGAGAAACCGCATGCTTGATCGATTCGCGGGGCAGGCGGCCCCAGAATGTCCCCCGGGTATGAGAATAATGGTCAGCAGATCACACGCACACCGACACGGGCGCTGATGCTGAGACTGGCACTGTCGCCGACCCCGTAGAGTAACTCTGTCAGTCTTTGCCGGTGACGGATTGGGCGGGAGACATGTCATCGTCAGACCAGAACCTCAAGAAACCTCGGTAGGCGCCCAGGTAGACCGTGTTGTCAGGCCCAAACGTGAAAGTGCCCCAGATGTTGTTGAAGACCTTGCGGTCGTAGTTGCCTTTGCCGAGCGCAGAGCGCTCCACGATGCGCAGCACGTTGTCGTCGAACTCGCCTTTGTTGAAGTAGCCCTTGATGCGGAACACGCGCCAGCCGGTCCGAAAGTCGAGCGCCGTTAGCATCCAATCGTGATGTCCGTTCACTGGTTCCTCGTCACGTTGATAGACGTAGATCAAACCGCGGGGCGTCGACAGCTTGGGAGTCGCCGTTTTCGAGTCGAAGTGCCCCGTCGCGGGCCAGCCTTCGACCACTTTGTACTCCCCTGCCTCGTGGTCGAAGTCGAACCGCATGATCCCACCTGCGGTGGGGTTCTCCTTGAACGGATCGACATAGCCATAGGTATTGCCGACGATGAGGTGGTCCTTGTAGGCCACGACCGAGTTTTCGACGGCACCTTTGCCAGCTTCGAACAGCGGCAACTTGCTGACCAGCGAACCGTCGTTCTGACGGAAGACGTTCAGGTGCACCTGCTCGGGGCCGTTGTCGACGATCGCGACGAACCGGTCACCGATGAGCGTCGGCGTGGTGCCGCTCCCGTCGTTGAGGTGGCCGGGTTTAATCTTGTGGTCGTTGTCGTAGACGAGGTCGCCCTGCGAATAGGTCCCCTTCCAGTTCGGGTCGAGCTCGATCTTCTTGGACTCGTCGTTGAAGCGAAGCTTGTAAAGCGCCATGTTCGAGACGATGTAGACGCCATCCGGGCCGACGGAAAAGGAGTTTTGAATCTGCTCGGCAAAGTCGGATTTGCCTAAAAAGAGATCACGAAAGCGCTTGCGGATCTCGGGGAGCCTGTCGATATCCTGGTCTGCTTGGGCCTTCTTTGCGTCGACCAAGAACTCCTCCGTGCCCTCCGGAAGCGGCGAGAAAAGCTGCCGGATCTTGTCCTCGAAGGCGAACAATTGAATCGCGGCAGCGTAGATCTTGGGGCAATCATCCTCGGTTCTCTCGCCTAGCGTATCGATCATGCCGACCACGCCGTACTTCGAGGTGAACCAAACCCGGCCGTCGGCAGCAGGCATGATCGCCGTGAGCTTATTGTCCGCCGGTTTTTGTTGAGGATATCTTCGACGATAGTGCCCTTCCCGACCGCGATGCCGAGGTTCAGGTAGACCATCTCGTCGCGAACGACCCGGCGATTGCGGATCGGAATGCGGAGGATCGTGTCGTTGGCCCCAGGGACGTAGACGGTGCCATTGCTAGCCAGATACGAATAGGCGCCACCCGAGGTGTCGCGAAAGACCGCGATTCGCCCCTTCGTGCCAGCAACCTCTCGCATCTTGTTCCCCCGACCGGGGATCTTGACGGAGTCGAGAACACGGGGTGGCGGACTGGAGATGTCGATCACGATGAGCGTCGCCGCGTCCCGCCCAAATGAAATCGTCACGACCGTTTGGTCATCGAGGAACGTGTAGAGCGGCGCCATTCCGGAGAGATGCTTGCCCTTCTCCAGCACGTGAAAGTAGCCAACCTTGCTGTTGGCGGGGATGGGCCCTGGAAAGTGGCTCACGTCGCTCGCGAAGCTGTCCTCGTGCATCGTGCCCGCGTAGCGGTCCGAGAGGATCGGGTGCTGCCAGTTCTCCTGGGGAGGGAGTGGCTCGGGCAGTGTCTCGCCGTACCGAGACGTCCACTCTTCGAACCACTTCACCTCTACGTTGGCGCGCTGGGCCTTGAACTTGAAGCCTTCGTCGCTCACCGAGTAGGTAGCGCAAGGCTCGTCGGCTCCAGGCCCCCTCGATGCACAAGCGCAGACGAACAGGATCAGCAGGATTGACAGTAAGCCGGGGTGGGACGGGCGTCTTGTAGAACGGGCTTCCATGGTCGACCCCCGGCCAGTCCATGTTGAGTGATTGTTCGGTAAAGAAGTTGTCATGTCGTTCTCTCCCTCAGCTCTACGGATCGCGTCGATAAAAGCACCAGCGCCAAGAGCAACGCGTGTGTGTGTGGCGGCTGTCGTTTGTTCATCTGATCTCTCCTATCTCGTGAGGGAACGGACCTGGCGTCGAACCAGGCGGAGGCGTGTTTCTAAAGACTCTTCGACGTGAATAGCGGCCTCGCCCATCAGATAGATGGCCAAGAGCTCTCCTCTGGCGCGTGCCTCCCCTGGGGGGAAGCCTGCTTCCTCGAAGAGGCTCACGACGTAGCCGAGACGCTTACGGGTGACGCGTCGCAGGACCTTTGCTGCCTTCTTGTCCCCTTCGGCCCACGAACGGATGGCGGGGTCGTATTGGCTGAGCCCGTTGGCCACGACGTTCTCTGCGGTAAGCAGCAGGCGCTTCTTCCCGCCGCCCCCCGCTGCGCTCGCGCGATCGATGACCACGTCGGTCATCTCCCGGTCCCACCACTCGAGTATCCCGTCAAGAAGATCCTGCCGATTCTCGAAATGCCAGTAGAAGCTCCCTCGGCTGACGCGGAGATTCCGCGCCAGCGTCAGCACGCGCACACCCCCGATGCCACGGGTCCGCAGGAGTTCCATGGCGGCTCCGAGCCAGTCGTCCCTGGTCAGTCTTTCTTGCGGAGTCACGGCAAGCAAGACGGACCATACAGTTCTGTCTTGACCGTCACAAGGTGTGGTGAGAGCCTCGACGGCTCCGGGAGGGCATCATGCGAACAGGACGAACTGCAATAGGTGCGCTGGCGCTCACGCTTGCCGCGATGACGATTGGCTATTTCATCGGTGTGAGCTTTCACGAGCCGCAGGTGGCGCAGGCGGCCGGCGGCGAAGTGAAGTCCCCGACGGGCATCTCGCCAGACCGCTACGTTTACTATCCGGGTACGGAGAATCTGCGGAAGGACGAGATTCGGATGACCGCCTGCGGCACAGGAATGCCTGCGGCGCGCCACGGGCAGGCGGCAAGCTGCTTTCTGATCGAGCTCGGCAACGGCGACAAGTTCCTCTTCGACCTTGGCACGGGCTCGATGGCGAACGTTGGCTCGTACATGATCCCGTACGACTTCCTCACGAAGGTGTTCCTCAGCCATCTTCACACCGACCACTGGGGCGACCTTGGCCCGCTCTGGGCAGGCGGCTGGACCGCGGGGCGCACCAAACCCCTCGAGGTTTGGGGGCCGAGCGGCGCCCGTGAAGACATGGGCACCAAGTACGCAGTCGAGCACTTCATGAAGACCTACAACTGGGACTACATGACGCGAGCCGCGATGATCAGCCCGATCCCCGGGAGCATCACCGTTCACGAGTTCGACTACAAAAAGGAGAACCAGGTCATCTATCAGAAGAACGGAGTGACCATTCGCTCCTTCCCGGCGATTCACACCGGCGATGGCCCTGTTAGCCTCATCCTCGAGTGGAAGGGCTACAAGGTCGTCTACGGCGGCGACACCATGCCAAACACGTGGATGCTCAAATATGCCAAAGACGCCGACGTCGTCATTCACGAAGTGATGCCCATGCCGGCGGACATGGTGAAGTTCTACAACCAGCCCCCGCAACTCGCGATTCGGGCCTCATGCGGCTTCCACACCTGCGGGCCTGCCTTTGGCAAGATTATGAGCGAGCTGAAACCGCGGCTAGCGATCGCCTTCCACTGGTTCAACGAGGAAGGGACTCGCTACAACCAGCTCGAGGGCATTCGAGAGACCTACGATGGCCCGATCTCGATGGCCACCGACAACCTGGTTTGGAACATCCGCAAGAAGGTGATCTTGGAGCGCATGGCGGTCATTACAGAAGAAGCGTGGGCCGTTCCGGGCCCGGGCAAGGCTCCTGCTCCTGACCGCACGCGCAAGAGCGAATACACGCCGTGGACGCTCGGCCACGTCTACGATACCAGCGACGTCGAGAAGGAAACCTTCGACAAGTTCAACAAACAGTTCAACCTCAAACCCGCCCCGTACAAACCCCAAAAACCCTAGGCTCTGGGGCATGAGAGGAGCAAAGCGGAGTGTTCGAAGGCCTCCACGCAGCGTCGTCTTCGCAGCGTTCCTACTCGTATGCACCGTGGCGATTCCATCTGCGGCGGAAGCTTCCGAGGGTGAGCCCCCGGAGAACAGCGCGGCAGGCTCCTCGAAACCCGAAGCCGATGAAGCCACCGAAGAGGGCGAGGAAAAAGAGCGCCTCAATGGTCTCACGTTCGGAGGAGCCTACACCTTTCACATCCTTCGCGATCGCGACTCCGCCACAACCGGGGAGCCGCTCAGGACCGCCGAGCATCTCGGTGGGTTCGTGATCGCGTATGAACGGGAGCTGATTCCCCAACATCTCGCGCTCAGCATTGCGAAGCCATTTTACTTCTCGAACGAACGTTTCGACACACCTTTCGACTTCGTTTTGAAAGGGCTCTTCCGCAAAGGGTCCTGGGAAGGCTTCATCGGGCTCCTTCTCACTTGGAACATCCGAGCCTTCGAAAGGGAGCGCGAGGAGCAGGAAGGGGAACGAAACATCATGTCCTTTGGCATCGGCGCCGTCATCGGCGGGGCCTATTTCTTCAACCCGCGCTGGAGCCTCGACCTCGAGCTTGGCTATTCCAACATCCCGACCGACGACATCGTCGAGCACGAGTTCACCGCGGCTTTGACTAGCGTCTACCACTTTTGAGCCAGGCCGCCGCGCCCCTGAACATTCGTCTAGGCCGTTCTCCGAGCGATCCATTTGTCCGGCAGGAAGAGAACCTCTTCTCCTCGCCGGGATACCCAAGCGACGCGAAAGCCGGCGCGCCTAAGCCTCGCGACGATTTCCTGAGTGTCAGCTTTCGAGTAGGAGGCGAAGCGGTGGTGGAACTCGACGAGCAGTTGCGGTCGCTGCTCCTCCAAGATCTGCATCGTCTTGTCGTCTCGGAGCACTTCGTATTCCGAGCCCTCGATATCCATTTTGAGCATGTCGAATCGGGTCACGCCAGCCTCGCGCATGGCGGTGTCCAGGGTGCAAAGGCTGACCTCGACGGCCTCGTCTCGCAGATGTCTGGAGCGGGAAGTGCTGCCGGAAACGTGCCGTGGATTCCTAGGAAGATAGAACGTGCGGCTCTCGTCCTTGGCGCCGAGTCCCGACGGGTAGACCCTGAGCTTGACGCTGGCGAACGGCTCCACGTACGCGAGTGCTTTCGGCGTCGGGTCGAATGCGTGCACCGTGCACGAGTACTTGCCGATGATCCCCTCGTCGAATGTGATGTCCTCGCCGATGCCGAAGGACAGAACCACGCTCTCCGCGCTCAAGCTGTCGGCGGCAATGGCCCAGCCGCCGTAGTCGCTGCCGTGGAACTCGAGGGGGACCTGGACGTCGGTGTAGATGTCCGTACCCCTCGTGCGCCACCACCTTTGCATCGTGTTCAGCACCACCCGGCCATTTGGAAGAACGCGTCCATTGCCCGTGCCCAGCGCTCGCGGGCTACTTCGGCCGTTGCATTCGCCAGCGTCCACTGGCGAGGTGCGTACGACTGGGTGTCGAGCGAACGGAGGAATGCGCCCAGCTCGTCGTGCAGATACTGCGCGTCCGAAAAAGTACGTTTGGCGGAGATGACGCGAACCTCCTGTGGTCGCCCGGAATCGCGCATCAGGCCTACGTCGGTGAACATGCAGGGTAGATTCATCGCCATCGCCTCATTGCAGACGATGCTGTTGCCCTCGTATGAGCTCAGATGGATGAACGCGCGTGCCTTGCGCATGCGGTCCGGAACCTCCTCTGGCTTGCAAGCCAGTGGCTCGAACTTCCAGTCCGGGTACGCGTCCCGAAGCCTTGGAAGGAGATGCTTGCCTTTGTGACGTGTGCGCCCGTCGTGGAGGATCAGGCGCGATCCGTGGTTGTCGAGGTGGCCATCGAAGCGCTCGACGTCGATCGGGTGGTAGATGACCTCTTCCGTGCGGGTGCCAAATGATTCGGAAAACGCTTTCGCAATCCACTCCGCACACGCGACCCACAGAGTGTTGGGGCGACGCGAGGCCAACCACTGCTCAGTGGCCATCACAAGGTGGCCTGGCGACTTGGTCACCCTTGCCTTCTCCGTGGCGAAGCCGTGCTGGAACCCTATGACGGGGATATCCTTCGGCCAGTCCCGCACACGCTGGTTGTCGCAAATGACCGGAATGCGCTGGCGGCGCACGCGATCGAAGTCGCGATCGCGCGGGGTCATGAACTCGACGCGTTGAAACGAGAGCGCCAGGTTGCGGGCAAAAGTCTCCACTCCGCCGGTTGTTGACCTCGGGTCCTTGCCACCGTAATGCAC
>QMMB01000170.1 GCA_003647035.1 Deltaproteobacteria bacterium
GAACTCCGGTTACCGGCGTGAAAAGCCGGGGTCCTGGGCCACTAGACGATGGGGACGATAAGCAAGTGAGGCTTGCGCCTCGTAGGGT
The DNA here is from genome assembly GCA_003647035.1 of Deltaproteobacteria bacterium. Lineage (GTDB taxonomy): Bacteria > Myxococcota_A > Polyangia > Polyangiales > Houyiibacteriaceae > SG8-38. Next base: position 89 of record QMMB01000170.1, read on the forward strand.
GGGCCGTCAGGGATTCGAACCCTGGACCGTCGGATTAAAAGTCCGCTGCTCTACCAACTGAGCTAACAGCCCCGACGAAGAACCCGGGGCTTAATGACAGTGGGGATCGGGGCCGTCAAGTCAGCTTGCCGCCGAGCTCTCACCCAGCGATTACCCATGGGTCGCGGACCTGCTAGCTTCGCCCGGCCGAGAGCGGAGTGATGGTAGCGGTGTATGAACAGGCAGGCGACGGGGCGCCCTTGTCAGAAGACGGATTGGCACAGATCGCCTCGCTGAAGGCGCATTACTGTCAGTGGCTGGACGGCAAGGAGTGGGAGCGCTGGGCCTCCCTGTTTGCCGAGGACGCGATCATGCAGGTGGGGCCGTCGGCCGGGGCGGCGCGGCGAGGGCGCGCCGCCATCAAAAAGCTGGTTTCCGGGCAATTGCAGCGCGCACGGACTCTGCATCGAGCGTGGGATCCTGAGGTCAGCACTGAAGCTTCGGGGGGGGTGCGGGTCGTCTGGCAAATGCAAGACCGAGTCGAGACGCCCCTCTATGTGCTCGAGGGCGCGGGATTTTACGAGGACCGCTATGTGCAGTGCGACGCGCGCTGGAAGATCGCTAGCGTTCGATTGCACCGAAGCAAGGTCGAGCTCCGCCCGAAGTCGATGATCATGCGGGCCATTCTGTGGATGCACGCGGGCGGTTGGCTCGCTCGGCTTTCCCATAGTGCGGATCAAACGCTCGGCGAAGCCCTTCATGTTGGCCTTGCCGCGGGAGAACGGCCATGACGACCACCGCACTCCTCACGGGCGCCGCTGGCAAAGTCGGGAAGTACGTCATCGGGGCGCTGTCCCGCCGCGGTGTCCAGGTGGTGGCGACCGACATCGTGTCGAAGGGGATTCCTGACGACATTCGCTTCGAGGCCTGCGATCTGACCGATGCGGCTGCGGTGCGCCGTGTGGTCTCGCTCGTGAAGCCCGAGCTGGTCGTGCACTGCGCGGCAGTCGTTGCCCCGATCGCGTATGCCGAGCCCGAGCTCGCTGAAGCCGTGAACCTTGGAGGCATGCGGCACCTGATCGACGCGACGAAGACGCACGTGCCTGATGCGTTTTTCGTGTTCGTGTCGAGCTGTGCGGCGTTTGGACCGTGTGCCCCTGGTGATCCGCTTCGGCACGCGACCGACCCGTGCTGGCCGGATGACAACTACGGCTTGCAGATGCTCACCGCGGAGAGCTGGTTGCGGTACTCGGGGTTGCGCCAGTGCTCGCTTCGGTTGGGCGCCGTCATGGACATCGACAATCTCATGCCGGAGCACCCGAGTTACCGTCCGTTCATTTTCATGGTGTCACTCGATCAGCCGGAGCACGGGGTCGACGTCCGGGATGCCGCGCGCGCGATCGCCTCCGCGGCAGTTCAGCAGCCGGACGGGCATCTTCTGCTGATCGCTGGCGACGACTCGTGGAGGGTGACCGCACGCCAACTGCGAGGCGAGGTATTCAGTGCGTTGGGCGTGTCGATGCCCCCGGACAAAGCGTTCCGCCCTGGCACCGACCCGTTGGTCAAAGACGGTTGGTTCTACGAGTGCTGGATGGACGTCACACACAGTGAGCAGCTGCTCGGCTTCCAACGGACGTCCCGACACTCTTTCATGGAGGAGCTTCGCAAACGCCACCGTCTACAAAGGCTCGCCTTGTTCCCGCTCCGTCCGCTGGTCTCCCGCACCCTGGCCGCGGCGTCGCCCTACACGGGTCGAGGCGCCATCGCACCGGGCGCAACCATTTGGAACGACGTCTTCCGAGTCTACGACCTCCCTACCGAGGTGGCCCGCACCCGCAGCAGCCAACCCGCTCCGCCATCCCCCTTCTAGGACGGGCGACGGTCGCTTTGTTCGAGGCGTTAGTCTTCCTCTGCGCGCAGTCGCGCGAGCAGCGCTCCTGTGAACGTGGGCCGCAAATAAAACCCCCGCGGCATGGTCCACTGGACGGCGCCTTCTTCGTCGGGCGCCCGTCGACGGCTTCGTCCGTGCGGGGCCTTGGGGCGCACCTGCAGCACCTCGCCGAGGTGGCCGGTGATCTGTTCGACGTCGCCCGTTGCGATCATCTCCGCCAGCCGCTCCCAATCGTTGCGCAGCAGTTCCCGCTCTTCCGGGGTGGGCGTCCATAGATAAGCCCGGCCGACCCTCCGGTTACGAAGTGGGGTATCGGACGCAGCCTCGACCGGAACGAACAGCACCTTCGATAGCTTCTTCAGAACCGTGCTCCGCTCCCAATCAGTGTCCGCCATGGCAGACAGCGAAATCGAACACACGAACGTCGACTCCTTGGGTTTGCCGCGCGCGTCCAACGGGATGGTCTTGAGCTCGATGCCGAGCCGCGTGAAGTCTGGCTCGGCGCGTGAACCCGCCGACGCACCGAGCACCTTCTCGAGAATCTGGCCCGCAACACCCTTGCCGCGCACCGAGTCGTCCGGCACCGAGATCGCAACCCGTGCGCCGAGCTCACCGAGTGTGAGTCCCGCAAGGTCCCACGCGCGGGTGAGCAGCTCCTGTTCCGATTGCGGCTCAGGAGCAGCTGGCACGGGCTAGTGCAGCTCGCAGACTTTGGTGCCGAAAAGGCGTTCTAGGCCGGTGAGCAGGGCGTCGCTCGGGTCTACGAAGAGGCCGGTTTCAGCGAGATTGACGCGCCAGTCGCCAGGAGAGTTCAGCTCGAGGGTGACAGGGCAGGGGCCTGGGTACTGCTCGAGGATCGAGCGGAGGGAGTCGAGCTTGCTGCGGTCGATGCCCTCGACGGCAAGCCGGACGGTGACTGCGGTGGTGCGTTCCCGGAGGGCTTCACTGAGCAGCGTGGCTTCTTCGAGGAGGATCTTGGCTTCGGGGGCGGCGCTGTCATCGTTGCGATCTTGTTCGTGTTTGACGCGGCCGGTGAGGAGGATTGGTTCGCCCGATTTCAGGGCTTCCCGGATACCGGCCTGCTCGAGCGGCTTCGGACGGACGATTACTTCGACACGGCCGAGCGAGTCCTCGATGTGGAAAAACGCCATCGTGTGTCCCATCTTGGTGCGGCGTTCGCGGTATCCCTCGACTGTGCCGCCGACCGTGACCTGCCGGTGATTGCCCAGTTGGGCCAGGCTTTCGGTGGTTGCGTCGGTGAAGCGAAGCAGCTCGCCTCGATAGCGGTCGAGTGGGTGCCCCGACACATAAAACCCGAGCGTCCCTTTCTCCCGTGAAAGCTGATCGCGCGAGTCCCACGGGTCGAGCACCGGGAAGCTTCCACCCGGATGTTCGTACGTCTGAGCTTCATCCTCGCCGCCCATCAGTCCAAACAGACTCTCCTGTCCGCTCGATCGCTCCGCCTGGATGCGTTTGCCGCGCTCGATGGCTTGCTCGATGGCCACGAACGACTGCGATCGATGAACGTTGATGGCGCCGTGCACGGTATCGAACGCGCCGCACTGGACCAGCGCTTCGACCACGCCCTTGTTCACGCGGCGCAAGTCGACTCGCGCGCCAAAATCAAAGAGATCGACGAAAGGCCGTTCGAGCGCCTCGCCGCCTTCCTCTTCCGGGTCCTCCTGCCGGGCCTCGAGAATCGTTTCCACCGCTCCGGTCCCCACACCCTTGATCGCCCCTAGCCCAAACCGAATTTTGGGCCCCATCGGGTCGTGCACCGCGCCGTTGTAGCAAACCGGCTTGTGACGAAGCCGCGCGACGTCTTGAGCATCGTCTGGCGCATAGACGACCGTAAACTCGATCTCGGACTCGTTCACGTCGGGCGGTAGGACCGTGATGCCCATCGCACGCGCCTCGGCGACCGTGCGAACGACCTTGTCGATTTTCTCTTTGTCGGCGGTTAGTGTCGCGCAGGTGAACTCGACGGGAAAGTGCGTCTTGAGATACGCGGTCTGATAGGTGATCAGCGCGTACGCCGCCGAGTGACTCTTGTTGAAGCCGTACCCCGCGAAGTACGCCATCAAGTCGAAGACCTCTTCCGCTTTTTCCTGCGTGTGCCCCCGCCCCGTCGCACCCTCGATGAAGATGGTCTTCTGAGTGTCCATCTCGGACGCCTTCTTCTTGCCCATCGCGCGCCGCAACAGATCCGCGCCGCCGAGTGAGTACCCGGCCATCTCCTGCGCGATTTGCATGACCTGCTCCTGGTACACGATGACGCCTCGCGTCTCTCGCAGGATGCCTTCGAGGGAAGGGTGCGGATACTCGACCTGTTGCCGCCCGTGCTTGCGGTGAACGAAGTCCTTGTCCATCTGCGCGCCCATGGGGCCGGGACGGTAGAGCGCGACGGCGGCCACGATGTCGTCGAACCGGTCAGGCCGCAGCTGTTTGAACAGGTTCTGCATGCCGCTCGACTCGAGCTGGAAGACGTTGGTCGTCTCGCCCGATTGCAGCAACGCGTAGGTCGCGGGGTCGTCCATGGGGATTTCGTCGATCCGGAAGGGCGTCCCCTGGCGGTCCGGCCGCCGGTCGATCAATTTCGTCGCGATGTCGATCACCGTCAACGTGCGAAGCCCGAGAAAATCGAACTTCACCAGGCCCGCCGCCTCGACATCGTCTTTGTGGTACTGCGTGACGTAGACGTTCGGCTCCGGACAGAACACCGGCACGTGGTCCCAGATTGGGCCCTCGCTGATCACGACCCCGGCCGCGTGCATGCCTGCGTGGCGCGTGAGGTTTTCGAGCTCTTGCGCCGTGTCGAGCAGCTCGTGGGCTTGGCTGTCCTGTTCGTACGCCGTCTTGAGCCGCGCCTCTTGTTCGAGGGCATCGCGGATCGGCACGCTCTTGCCGCCAACCGGTTCCGGAATCATCGTTGCGATCAACCCGGCCTCGCCCGGCGTCATCCCCATGACGCGCCCGACGTCGCGCACCACGCTGCGGCTCTTGAGCTGATGGAAGGTCGCGATCTGACCGACGCTCGCCTGACCGTACTTGTCGCGCACGTACTGAATGACGCGGTCGCGTTGGTCCATGCAGAAGTCGATGTCGAAGTCCGGCATCGACACGCGTTCGGGGTTCAGAAATCGCTCGAACAGAAGGCCGTGTGTGATGGGGTTCAGGTCGGTGATGCGCAGTGCCCACGCGACGAGTGAGCCGGCGCCCGACCCGCGCCCCGGGCCTACCGGCACCCCGTTGTCCTTCGCCCAGTTGATGAAGTCCTGAACGATGAGGAAGTATCCCGCGAAGCCCATTTTCAGGATGACTCCGAGCTCGAGCTCGAGTCGCTGGTGATAGGGGCTGTCCTCGAACGTTTCGCCACGGCCCCGCATCTCGACCATGCGACGGCCGAGGCCGGCGACGGATAGGGCGCGCAAGTAGTCCTCTTCGGTCGCGCCACCAGGCACGGCGAAGCGCGGAAGCCTCGGGGCTGCGAGCGGGGTGGCCTGGCCGGCGCACATTTCGGCGATCAACAGCGTGTTCTTCGCCGCGTCAGGGACGTGCGCGAAGAGGTTCAGCATCTGTTCCGGCGTTTTTAGATAGAGCTCCGAAGAATGGTGATGAACTGCCTCCATTTCGCGGACGCTGCGTCCGGCGCCGATGCACTGAAGCACGAGCTGGGCGTGAGAGGATTGGCGCTCGAGATAGTGGCAGTCGTTCGTGCCCACCATCGGAAGCTCGAGCTCCTTGGCGAGCCTGCTCAGGACTTCGTTGAGTGGTCGGTTCTCCGGGAAGCCATGGTCCTGTAGCTCGACGAAGAAGTGTCCAGGGTCGAACGAGTCGCGAAGCCTTGCGATCGCCTCGCGCCCGACCTCGGGCCCCTTATTGAGGATCTCTTGTGCCACGTAGCCGCCCATGCACGCGCTCAGTCCTACGATGCCTTTGTTGTGCTTGTGAAGCACTTCGAAGTCGATGCGCGGCTGATCGTGGACGGCCATGCCGTCGACCCAGCCCGTGCTCACCAACCGCACCAAATTCTGGTAGCCCTCCTGTGAGCTGGCGAGCAACACCAGATGATGGAGCTCGTGGTTCTTCGGATCGCGACGGTCACCCGAAGTGAAGCTCACCTCGCACCCGAGGATGGGCTTCACGTCGGTCCCCTGGCACGCCCGCACGAGCTGCACCGCGCCAAACATATTGCCGTTGTCGGTCAGCGCGACCGCGGGCATCTCCATCTGGCCCACGCTCTGCACGAGCTGCGGAATCCGGATGGCGCCGTCCAACATCGAGAACTCGCTGTGAACGTGAAGGTGAACGAATTCGGCCGTCATGAGCGGCCTGACTCTACTGTGCCCACCCGGCCGGATCCACCGGACTTTCAGTCACAAGAGCAAGTCGAGCAGGGCACCAATGTGTGCACGCCGCCGCTTGCGGTCCTCCTCGCTGAAGCGGTTCGCCCCGAACAGCCGCTTGATGGCGGGATCCCGGAAGAAGTAGACGACCAGCGCGCCGAGTATCGACACGTATACATCACGCGGGTCTCGGCCAGGCTCGCTTGCCCGGGGGGCATCGGCGGTAAGATTCGAGAGCACGCCGGCCATCGCGTCATAGAAGGCCTTCATGGAGCGCTCCACGCGATCGTCTGCCGAGGCCATCTCCCAAAGCATGATCCGCACCTGATTCGGGTGTGCCCAAAACAGATCGAAGCTCTCCAACACGAGATCCCGCGGGGTCAAAGATATGCCATCGCACACGAGCTGCTCGAACAGCTGCTGGTGAAGCCCACAAAGGCGGCCGACGACTTGTTCGTACAGGCGGTCTTTGGAGCCGAAGTAGTAGTGGAGCAGCCCGTGCGTCACGCCGGCACCCTTGGCGATGGCGACCATGCGGGTGCCGTGAAAGCCCCGATCGGCAAACTCGTCCTCTGCCGCGTCTAGGATGGTTGCCCGGGTTTGTTCCGGGTCGGCATCTTTAGGGCGCGCCATCGCTACGGCTCATCGCCCGGGCTTCGAGTTATTCACACCACAGTTAATAATAGGGGTGTTAATAA